>JACDBY010000018.1 GCA_013694685.1 Actinomycetota bacterium | reverse complement strand
TCGGCTTCCACCACGAGCGCGCCTCGGCGGTCGCGGCCGCGAAGAAGGCGTTCGTGATGAACGCGCTCGGCGACGCGCTCATGGCGCTCGGCTTCTTCCTCGCGATCGCAAAGGTCGGGAGCCTCGACTTCGGCGCCGTCTTCGAGGCCGCCGAGTCGGGGGAGCTCTCCGACACCGTCGTGACGCTCGTCGCGCTCGGCCTGCTCGGCGGTGCCGTCGCGAAGTCCGCGCAGATCCCGTTCCACACCTGGCTCCCCGACGCGATGGAGGGGCCGACGCCGGTCTCGGCGCTCATCCACGCGGCGACGATGGTGACCGCCGGTGTCTATCTCATCTGCAGGACGCACCCGGTCTTCGAGGCGGCTCCGGAAGTCCAGCACCTCGCGGCGATCCTCGGCCTCGTGACCCTGCTCGTGGCAGGGGTCGTCGCTCTCGTGCAGTGGGACCTCAAGCGCGTGATCGCGTACTCGACGATGAGCCAGATCGGCTACATGTTCGTGGGCGCCGGGGTAGGCGCCTACGGCTTCGCGATGTTCCACCTCGTCACCCACGCGTTCTTCAAGGCGCTCCTCTTCCTCGCCGCTGGCATCGTGATCCACCATCTGGCGGGCGAGCAGGACATCCGCCGGATGGGCGGCCTGCGCCGCGCGCTCCCCACGACCAACCTCACCTTCCTGATCGGCACCCTCGCGCTCGTCGGGATCCCGCCGCTCGCGGGCTTCTGGTCGAAGGATGCGATCCTCGCCTCCGCGCTCGACGAGGGTGGCGCGCTCGGGTGGATCCTCTACGTCGGCGGGCTCCTGGGAGCCTTCCTCACCGGTCTCTACTCCCTGCGGCTCTACCTGCGCGTCTTCCACGGCGAGCCCGCGGCCGAGCCTGCGCAGGCTCACGGGCACGAGGCGCACCGCGGGGAAGGCCCGCGATCGATGACCCTCCCCGTGCTCGTGCTCGCCGCCGGGTCGGTCGTCGTCGGCCTCCTCAACATCCCGGGTGTCTGGCACCCGTTCGAGGACTGGCTGAAGCCGGTCGCCGAGTCGCTGGTCCATCCGTCGACCGGCGAGGAGTGGCTCTCGAGCGCGCTCGCCGTCGGTCTCGGGGGACTCGGCGCCCTCCTCGCCTGGCGGGCCTTCCAGGCCGGACGCGAGCTCGTGCCCGACGGCGCCGTGCGGAGGACGCTCGAGCACAAGCTGTGGTTCGACGAGCTCTACGACACGGTCTTCTCCCGGCCGGCACAGACCGTCGCGGTCGCGCTGCGCGACCGGTTCGAGACCCCGGTCGTCCAGGGCGGCCTCGACGAGGTCGCCAAGGGAACGCTCCGCGGCGCCGCCGCGACCTCGAGCGCGCAGAGCGGTCTGCTGCGCACCTACGCCCTCGCGATCACCATCTCTGTCTCCATCCTCGCCCTCGTCTTCCTCGTGGTTCGCTGATGCTGACGACGCTCCTGATCGCGGTTCCTCTCGCAGGTGCCCTCGCCGTCTGGGTACTGCCGGTCTCGCGCGAGTCGACGAGCGGACTTGCGCTCCTCGCGATCCTGGCCGAGCTCGGCCTCTGGCTCGGCAGTGCGCGCAACTTCGACTTCGGGAGCGACCTCCAGCAGTACTCGGCGAGCCACACGTGGTTCGAGGAGCTCGGGATCTCGTACGCCGTCGGTCTCTACGGCTTCCAGTACTGGCTCGTCGGCCTGACGATCGTCGTCGGCGCGTGCGCGATCGGCTACGGCGCCTGGGCGGGACGCGATCGCGCCCGTGCGTACTTTGGCCTCCAACTCTTCCTTGTCGGCTCGCTCGTCGGCGTCTTCGCCGCGCAGGATCTCATCCTCTTCTACGTCGCGTTCGAGGCGATGCTGATCCCGCTCTACGTGCTGATCGGCGTCTGGGGCGGTGCCGGCCGGGCCAAGGCGACGATGACTTTCGTCCTCTACACCATGGTCGGCTCGCTGCTCATGCTGGCGGCGATCATCGCGTTCGGAATCTCGCAGGGGACCTTCCTGCTCGCCGAGATCGGGACGAGCACGAACGAGTGGGTCTTCCTGGGCTTTCTCGCAGCCTTCGCCGTCAAGGCGCCGCTGCTCCCGTTCCACGGCTGGCTGCGGGCGGCGTACACCGAGGCGCCCCCCGAGGTCGCGGCGCTCCTCTCGGGTGTCGTCTCGAAGGCGGCGGTCTTCGGTCTCGTCTGGATCGTCCTGCCGCACTTCCCCGAGCCCGTGGAGGACTTCCGCGAGCTCGTGCTCGTGCTCGCTGCGGCGACGCTCGTCTACGGCTTGGTGCTCGCCTTCCGGCAACCGGACGCCCGCGGGGTCCTCGCATACTCGTCCATGGGTCAGATGGGGTTGATCGTGCTCGGGATCTTCGCGACGAACGACCTCGGACTCGATGGCGCGATCCTCCACTCGGTGAGTCACGGTCTCGTCTCGGCGGGACTCTTCCTCGTCGCCGGGATGATCGAGGTGCGGGCCGGCACCGGTGTCTTCTCCGAGCTCGGCGGCTTCGCGAAGGGACGGCCGCTCCTCGCCACGATCGTGATGGCGCTCGGGATGTTCACGCTCGCCGTCCCCGGCTCGGCGAACTTCGCCGGGGAGTTCGCCATCCTCGCGGGTGTCTTCGCTCACGGCTGGGGCTACGCCGCCGTGGGCGCGGGCGCGATCGTGCTGGCCGCGCTCTACGCGCTGCGGCTGATCTCGGGCCTGCTGCACGAGCGGCGGGGAACCTCGGTGCGTGACGAGCCCGACGATCTCGCCGGCAACGAGCTCGCACTCGTCGTCCCGCTCGTCGCAACCCTCGCCGTCCTCTCGGCCTGGCCCGCCGTGATCAGCGAGCGGTCGTTCCCGGCCGACACTCCCGCGGAGTTCATCGGCGCCCAGTCGGTTCCCGAGGTCGTGCCGTGATCGAGACGCCGAAGGTCGACTGGCTCGCACTCTCCCCGACGCTCGCGCTCCTGGGACTCGCCGCGGTGACGCTCCTCGGCGCCGTGATCGTCCCTCGCTCCGTCCAGCGCTTGTTCTCCGTGGGCGTCTCGGTCGGCGGTTTCGTCACCTCAGCGGTGCTCGCAGGCGTCGTCTACGAGCGCTCGCCCGACGGGACGCCGCTGATCGCGGAGTCGATGACGCGCGACCGCCTCGGTGCGCTCGCGGCGATCGTGATCGCGCTCTCCGGCGTGGCCGTCGTCCTCGCCTCGGCCGGCGACCGTCGCCGCGACCACGTCGGCGAGTACTACGCGCTGCTCGCGGCCGCGGGCGCGGGGATGGTGTTCTTCGTCTCCGCCTCGAACCTGATGACGCTGTTCCTCGCGCTCGAGTGGTTCTCGATCTCGCTCTACGTCCTCTGCTCGCTCGACACCCACCGCCGCGAGTCGCTCGAGTCGGGGCTCAAGTACCTGATCGTCGGGAGCTTCGGTTCCGGGATCCTGCTCTTCGGATGCGCACTGGTCTACGGCGCCACCGGCGAGCTCGGCTTCACGTCGATCCAGCAGGCGACGGGCGCCGACGACCCGCTCTTCGTGACGGGTCTCGCGCTGATCCTCGCGGGGCTCGGGTTCAAGGTCTCGGCCGCGCCGTTCCACATGTGGACGCCCGACGTCTACCAGGGAGCGCCGACAACGGTGACGGCGTTCATGGCCGCCGCGACGAAGGTCGCCGCACTCGTCGTCACCTACCGCCTCCTCGTGACGGCCTTCCCCGAGCAGAGCGAGATCTGGACGACGGCCGTCGCCGTGCTCGCCGTCGCTTCGCTCGCGATCGGGAACCTCGCGGCGATCGCGCAACGCGATGTGAAGCGGATGCTCGCGTACTCGTCCGTCTCGCACGCGGGCTTCCTGCTCATCGCCGTCGTCGCAAACTCGCAGGACGGCGGCGCCGCGCTCCTTTACTACCTCGTCCCGTACGTCGCCGCGTCGGTCGGCGCCTTCGCCGTCGTCGCCTCACGCGAGCGGGAGCTCGAGCGCCCGGTGTCGCTTGCCGCGCTCGAGGGGCTCGGCTGGGAACGGCCGTTCCTCGGCGTCGCGCTCTGGGCGTTCGTCCTCAGCATGGCGGGCTTCCCGCTCACGGGAGGCTTCTTCGGCAAGCTCTTCGTCTTCTCGGCCGCGTACGACGCCGGGTACTGGTGGCTCGTCGTCGCGGGCGTGCTCGCGACCGCACTCAGTCTCGCCTACTACCTGACGATCATCCGCGCGCTCTACATGCGGCAGAGCCAGGTGACGGGGACGGTGATCGCCGCCGGCGGCTCGCCGCCGCGCGATCTGCTCCTGAACGGCGCCGTGGGGGCCGCGCTCGCGGTGACGATCGGCTCGTTCGTCCTCGTGCAGCCGCTCGTCGACCTCGCCCGCGACGCATCAGCGTCGCTGCCGTTCTAGCGCCTTCTCGTCGGCCGGCGCGAAGCCGAACTTCCGGTACAGGTCGTGCGCGTCGGCCGTATGGAGATACCACCTCGTGCGCGCGAGCTCGCCCTCCTCGACGCTGAAGCGGACGAGCTCGACCCCCAGCCCACGGCCCCGGTGCTCGGGGAGGACGTACACGTCGGCGAGATACGAGGTGGTATGCCGATCGGAGACGGCCCGGCTGAACCCCACCTGTGCGCCGTCCGTCGTGTACACGCCGACGACACGCGCGGCGGTGTCGATGAGCTCGTCCATGACCTCGCGTTGGCGTCCCTTCGCCCAGTACGACACGCCACCAACGAAGGCATGGACAGCGTCCCGGTCGACGCGCCCCCGGTCGTCGTCGAGCTCGTACCCCTCCGGAAGATCGATCCTCATCGGGGCTCATCCTGCCTTGCAGCTCGTGTGGGACGCGCGAGCCTCTGCCGGTACGCTCGCACCGATGGCGACGGCGCTCACCTGGCTCGGGCACGCGGCGTTTCGCCTCGACACGGAGGCCGGAACGCGGGCCTACGTCGACCCGTTCCTCTCGGAGAACCCCTCGTGCCCGGACAGCGAGCGCGAGCCCGAGCGCTGCGACCTGGTCCTCCTCACGCATGGCCACGACGACCACGTCGGTGACGCCGTCGCGATCGGGAAACGCTTCGGCTGCCCTGTCGTCGCGCCCGTCGAGCTGCGCGGCTGGCTCTCGGGCAAGGGGCTGCCGCAAGAGTCGGGCGAGGCGCCGAACAAGGGCGGCACAGTGCGTTTCGGCGACGTTCGGATCACGCTCACCGACGCGAACCACTCCTCGAGCGCGTACGAGAACGACACGTTCGTCTACCTCGGCGAGCCGTGTGGAATCGTGCTTCGCCCCGACGACGGCCCGACGATGTACTTCGCGGGCGACACGAACGTCTTCGGCGACATGGCGCTCATCCGACGCGTCTACGCCCCGGACGTGGCGGTGCTCCCGATCGGCGACCACTTCACCATGGGGCCGGAGGAGGCTGCTGTCGCGGCCGAGCTCGTCGGAGCACCGCGCGTCGTCGCCTCGCACTACGGGACGTTCCCCCTCCTCACCGGCTCGCCCGACGCGTTGCGACCGCTTCTGCCGGCGAACGTCGAGCTGCTCGCCCCGGCGGTCGGGGAGACGATCGAGCTGTGAGCCGGATCGACGGTCCTCTCGTCGCGACGTACTCGATCTGCGCCTGCGACCTCGCGACCGGCCAGTGGGGGGTTGCGACGCAGTCGAAGTTCCTCGCGGTCGGCTCGGTCGTCCCCTGGGCGGCACCCCATGTCGGCGCCGTCGCGACGCAGTCCTACGCGAACCCCCGCTACGGCCCCGACGGGCTCGCGCTCCTCGCGGAGGGGCTCTCGGCCGAGGCGGTCGTCGAGCACCTGACGGCCGACGACTCGGATCGGGCGCTGCGCCAGCTCGGCGTCGTGGACGGCGAGGGGCGTGCGGCCACGTACACGGGCGACGAGTGCCATGCCTGGGCGGGCGGCCGCACCGGCGAGGGCTATGCGACGCAGGGCAACATCCTCGTCTCGGAAGCCACCGTGGACGGACTGGCGGAGACCTTCGAGGCGACCGCCGGGTCACCGCTCGCCGAGCGCCTGCTCGATTGCCTCGACGCCGCCGAGGCGGCCGGAGGCGATAGCCGTGGCCGCCAGTCGGCCGCCATGCTGGTTGTCGAGCGCGACGGCGGCTATGCAGGACTCTCGGACACGCTCGTCGATCTCCGCGTCGACGACCATGCCGATCCGCTCGTCGAGTTGCGACGTCTCTACCGCCTCCACGACGCGCTCTTCGGTCGGACACCACGCGAGGAATGGCTCCCGGTAGACGCCGCCCTCCGGGCCGAGCTCGACGAGCGCCTCGCGCGCGCAGGCCACGACACGCTGGCTTCGTGGGCAGGCGTCGAGAACCTCGAGGAGCGTCTGGATGGGGAGGACGAGATCGACCCCGTCGTTCTCGAGCGGCTGCGGGAGGCGACGTGAGCGAGGCGTACACCGTCAAGCGACTCGACGAGCTCGTCGCCTACGAGATTCCCGGGCAGGCGCGCTGGCACACCATTCGCTCGGCGCTCGACATCCGGGCATTCGGCATCAACGCCTGGACGGCAGTCGAGGACGGCCAGCAGCTCATCGGGGAGCACGACGAGGCAGACGGCGAGAGGCACGAGGAGCTCTACCTCGTCGTCACGGGACACGCGACCTTCACGCTCGACGGCGAGACCGTCGATGCACCGGGCGGTACGCTCGTCCACGTCCCCGACCCGGCGGTCAAGCGCGGCGCAGTCGGGACGCGAGGCACGACGGTGCTCGCCGTCGGCGCCAAGCCGGGTGAGGCGTTCACGCCGTCCTCGTGGGAGCGGTCTGCCGAGGCACTCCGCTTCTGGCCGACCGAGGAGTGGGACGAGGCGGTGGACGTGCTCGAGCGCCATCTCACAGAGACACCCGAGCACGCCGGCACGCTCTACAACCTCGCCTGCGCCCACGCGCGCGCCGGGCGGCCGGTCG
>JACDBY010000488.1 GCA_013694685.1 Actinomycetota bacterium | reverse complement strand
TCCCGTCGCCGCGGCCGCGGCGTGCGCCGTCGTCGAGGCGATCGACGACGAGCTGCTCGCGAACGTCGTCGCCCGCGGCGAGCAGCTCGCAGACGGCCTTCGGCGGCAACCCCGTCGCCAGCGCGGCGGCGTGCGCGGTCGTCGAGGCGATCGACGACGAGCTGCTCGCGAACGTCGTCGCCCGCGGAGCGCAGCTCGCCGACGGGCTTCGACAGCTTCCGCGCGTGAGGCAGGTGCGGGGTCGCGGGCTGATGATCGGCGCTCGACTCGACGGCGACGCCGCGTCTGCGGTCGACGGCTGCCGTGAGCGCGGTCTGCTGGCGCTCTCCGCGGGTCCGGACGTCCTGCGGTTCCTGCCGCCGCTCGTCGTCGACGCCGGTGAGGTCGACGAGGCGCTCGCTGTCCTCGGAGACCTGCTCGCGTGAGCGTCCTCGTCCGGCAGCAGGCGATCCTGCGGCTCGTCCGCGATCGCGCGCTCGCGACGCAGGCGGAGCTGGCTGAGGCGCTCCGTGAGGAGGGCCACGACGTGGTTCAGACGACGATCTCCCGCGATGTGCACGAGCTCGGGCTCGTGAAGGTGCGCGCGCCCTCCGGCCGGCTCGTGTACGCGGCACCCGGGGCCGACGACGCCGACCGGAAACGGGCGATCGGGGTCGCGATGCGCCGCTACGCGACCGGCGTCGAGCGCGCGGGCCCGCTCGTCGTCGTGGTGACGCCGTCGGGGTACGCGAGCGCGCTCGCCCAGGCGATCGACGAAGGCTCTCACCCTGGGATCGCGGGCACGATCGCCGGTGACAACACGATCTTCCTCGCGCCGCGCGAGGGCACCACCGCGGCCGCGCTCACGGACGAGCTCCGTGAGCACCTCGCCTAGGACATGGGGGAACCCCACGGTTCCCCACGAGCCCGTCCTTCAGCACGCGGCGGGGCCAATGGCCAGCCAGCCTCCCGGGCGGCAAAGCCGCCCTCCGGCGTCCCATTGCAATGGCCAACCCAGCGATAGGGGACCCCGGACGCTGCGTCAGGGCAGTTGCGGCGGCGAATGCCGACGCCTTTAGGGGTGTGCCCCGCCGCAGGCGGGGATCAAACCGCGGGATTCCGCTTCTGCGGAGTCCCGCTTCGCGAACCAAAAAGGGAGACGGCCGCTTGGGGGGGCGGCCGTCTCGGTGGTACTGGGGAGGGTGGGTACTAGGGGTGTCGACCTCACACGCCGGTGCTCGCTCCCCCGTTCGAGGGATTCACGCGCGTCACTCAGAACGCGTACCGCTGCTCCTCCCACGGATCCGCGTCGTTGTGGTAGCCGTAGCGCTCCCAGAAGCCGGGCGCGTCCGTCGAGAGGAGCGCGATCCCGCGGAGCCACTTCGCGCTCTTCCAGAAGTACTTGCCTGGAACGACGAGTCGAAGCGGCCAGCCGTGCTCGGGTGTCAGCGGCTCACCGTCCGCGTGCGTCGCGACGAGCGCGCCCTCCGCCTCGAGGGCGGACAGCGGCACGTTCGCGGTGTATCCGGCCTCGGCGTGGGCGATCGCGTAGTGGGCGCTCTGGAGCGGCCGGACACGTTCGGCGAGCTCGCCCCACGGCACCCCCGTGAAGGTCGCATCGAAGCGGCTCCACCGAGTCACGCAGTGGATGTCCTGCGTGACAGTGACCTTCGGCAGCGCCTCGAGCTCCTCCCACGTGAGACGAAGCGGGCTCTCGACCTCGCCGGAGACCTCGAAGTCCCAGCCCGCGAGCTCGGCCGGATACGACGGCACGCCACCGGCGTGGAGCACCGGCCACTTCTCGGTCAGGTACTGACCCGGTGGGAGGCGCGCCGGGTCGTAGCCGGCCGCGGCGACCTTCCGTTCCGCCCTGCCCCTGAACACGGTGGCTACGCTCGTCCCATGGCGTCCCTCCCGACGTTACAGACCGCCGAGCGCCCGCGGGCCTACGTTTCCGTGAACGGTCCCGACGCCGGCTCGTATCTGAACCGCATGGTCTCGAACGAGGTCGAGGACCTGCCTGTCGGCGACGCGCGCGAGGCGCTCCTCCTCACGGCGAAGGCAAGGATCATTGCGCCGCTCGTCGTTTGGCGGCGCGGACCCGACGACTACCTCATCCTCACCGAGCCCGAAGTAGGCGAGCGGCTTCTGCGTGAGCTCGTTCGCTTCCGCTTCGCGGCGAAGTGCGAGATCGGGCGCGAAGAGCACCGCTCGGTCGTCCTGCTCGGGGCGGGGGAGCTCGTGTTGGATCAACACAAAGTCGTCCTCCCGACCGCGGATTATGGCGTCCCCGCCGTCGAGTTGATCGACGGCGAGCAGCCCGCGGACGCCGATCCGGTCGGCGAAGACGAGCTCGAGCGGCTGAGGATTCTCGCGCGCACGCCGCGGCTCGGTCGCGAGCTCGACGACCGCGTGATGCCAGCGGAAGCGGGTCTCGAGGAGCGAGCGATCAGCTTCACGAAGGGCTGTTACCCGGGACAGGAGCCCGTCGCGCGCCTCCACTACCGCGGTCGCGCCAACCGCGGTCTCCGCGTGCTTACCGTGGAGGGCGACTCCCTGCCGGTCTACGACGCCGAGCTCGTCCTCGACGGGAAGGTCGTCGGCCGCGTCACGAGCGCCGCTCCCGATCCGGAGCGCGGCGTCGTCGCGCTCGCCTACGTCCGCCGCGAGGTGCCGGTCGACGTGGAACTCGAGCTCGGGGAGCGACGGGCGTCCCAGCTGTAGGAGCGACGGCGAGATGTATCTCGCCCCTACCGAAGGAGACTCCGGCCGG
>JACDBY010000430.1 GCA_013694685.1 Actinomycetota bacterium | reverse complement strand
CCACCGGACGGGATGGCGAGCGAATAGGCGTCGGTCTTGCTCCGCACGTAGAAGGGCTCGTTGCCCGCCACAACCCTCGCGTCGCCGCCGAGCCGCCACCCCGTGCTACCGGATTCGAACCCGCCGTTCGAGACGAGGAAGTACGACGCACGGTCGCCCCAGGCCGCGAACGGCGTGGTTGTCACCCGCTCGCCGCAGGTGGCCGCGTGCACGGGTGGTGCCAGTGCCAGGACTGCCGCCGCGAGGAGCGGCGTCGCAGCGAAGAGTCTCAGGAACGGCCGCAACATCTGTGTCTTCCCCCTCCGTGGAATCGTGCGCTCGCCTGACCATGAGCCAGGAACCGGGATCGCGCATGACCCTTTCGGGGGAGTCCTCCACTCGAACGAGTGAGCGCGACACCGTGCGTGGCAAGGTCTCCCCTGCGTGCCAAACACGTGTTCGCACCGCTGGTAGCGTGAACGAAGATGCCGGACCTCCGCGTCACCGCCGCCTACCGGCCGACCGGCGACCAGCCGCGCGCGATCGCCGAGCTCTCCGCCTCCCTGCGCGACGGCAATCGCGGACAGACGCTGCTCGGCGCGACGGGCACCGGCAAAACCGCGACGATGGCCTGGGTGATCGAGGAGCTGCAGCGCCCGGCGCTCGTGATCGCGCATAACAAGACCCTCGCAGCGCAGCTCTGCAACGAGTTCCGCGAGTTCTTCCCGTCGAACGCCGTCGAGTACTTCGTCTCCTACTACGACTACTACCAGCCCGAGGCGTACGTCCCGCAGGCCGACCTCTACATCGAGAAGGACTCGTCCCGGAACGACGACATCGATCGCCTCCGCCATGCGGCGAGCACCTCGCTCGTCACGCGGCGCGATGTCGTCGTGGTCGCCTCGGTCTCGTGCATCTACGGGATCGGCTCCCCCCAGGAGTACGAGGAGCGGGTCGTCCACCTCACGGTCGGCGAGGAGTTCGACCGTGACCTGCTCCTCCGCAAGCTCGTGGACATCCAGTACGTCCGCAACGACACGCTCCTCGGCCGCGGGCGCTTCCGCGTCAAGGGGGACGTCGTCGAGCTCCAGCCCGCCTATCTCGAGACCGCGTACCGGATCTCGTTCTTCGGCGACGAGATCGAGCAGATCTCCCATTTCGACCCGCTGACCGGCGAGGTCCTCGGCAAGCTCGACGACTTGACGGCGTTCCCGGCGACGCAGTACGTCACCTCGAAGCCGACGATCGAGCGCGCCGCCGACGAGATCCGTCACGAGCTCGAGACCCAGGTCGCGACGTTCGAGGCCGAAGGACGGATGCTCGAGGCGCACCGGATCCGGCAGCGCACCGAGTACGACCTCGAGATGATGAAGGAGCTCGGGTTCTGCAACGGGATCGAGAACTACTCGCGGATCCTCGACGGACGGCCCGAGGGCTCGGCCCCGTACTCGCTCCTCGACTACTTCCCCTCCGACTTCGTCTGCCTGATCGACGAGTCCCATCAGACGGTCCCGCAGATCGGCGGGATGTACGAGGGCGACCGCTCTCGCAAGCAGACGCTCGTCGACTACGGGTTCCGGCTGCCGTCGGCGCTCGACAACCGGCCGCTCCGCTTCGACGAGTTCCTGGGGAAGGTGGGGCAGATGGTCTTCGTCTCGGCGACACCGGGCGCCTACGAGCTGCGCCACTCGGCTGTCATCGCGGAGCAACTGATCCGCCCCACAGGGGTCGTCGACCCCGACGTCGAGCTCCGCACGACCCGCAACCAGATCGACAACCTGCTCGGCGAGATCCGCCAGCGTGAGGCCGCGAACGAGCGTGTGCTCGTGACGACCCTCACGAAGAAGATGTCGGAGGACCTGACCGACTACCTGCTCGAGTCGGGGGTCAAGGCGCGCTACCTCCACTCCGAGATCGACACGCTCGAGCGGATCCAGATCATCCGCGAGCTCCGGCTCGGTGAGTACGACGTGCTCGTCGGCGTCAACCTCCTTCGCGAGGGGCTCGACCTGCCCGAGGTCTCGCTCGTCGCGATCCTCGACGCCGACAAGGAGGGCTTCCTCCGAGGCAAGACGGCGCTCCTGCAGACGATCGGCCGCGCGGCCCGGAACGTCAACGGCATGGTGCTCATGTATGCCGACAAGCAGACGGAGGCGATCCAGGGCGCGCTCGACGAGACGAATCGCCGCCGCGCGCTCCAGCTCGCCTACAACGAGGAGCACGGGATCACGCCCGAGTCGATCGTCAAGGGCGTCTCCGACATCGCGGAGCTGCTCGCCATGGAGTCGCCGACGGTTCCCGGCCGCCGGCGCCGGGGGCAGCGCGACGTCCAGGGCCTGAGCCAGGATGAGCTCGAGAAGCTCGTCGTGACGCTCGAGGAGGAGATGTCCATCGCAGCCGAGGAGCTCCGGTTCGAGTACGCCGCCAAGCTCCGTGACGAGATCAAGGAGCTTCGGCGCGAGCTCTCGGCGTTCGCCGAGACACCCGTCTGAGACACGGTTGTTATACTGACTGTATGACAAGAATGGTTACGGTTCGTATGTCAGATGATCGAGTCGCCAGAATCGACGCACTCGTCGATTCCGGGTCGCATCCGAGCCGTGCGAGCGTGATCATCGAGGCGATCGACAGGCTCGTGGCGCAATGTGAGAGCGAGGAGGTCGATCGCGCGTTCGTCGAGGGCTACACGCGCATTCCTTCCACGCCCGAGGAGATGGCCTGGGCCGAGTGGTCTGCGACCGAATCCATTCGTGAGGAGCCCTGGTGAGACGCGGGGAGGTCTGGTGGGTGGAGCGACCAAACGCCGGTCGGAGACCGCACCTCGTGTTGACGCGCGACGCGGCGATCCCCTTGCTGACGCGTGTGTTGGGCGTGCCCGCGACGAAAACGGTGCGGGGCATCCCTTCCGAAGTCGAGCTCGGACCAGAGGATGGGATGCCAATTCGGTGTGTTCTCTCGGTAGACAACATGCGCGTGCTATCGAAGGCATACTTCGTCGAGCCCATCTGTGAGCTAACGCCTACGCGGATGGCGAGCGTTTGCGACGCGCTTGCTCTCGCGACCGGCTGCCGCTGACGTCGAGAGGAGAGAGCATGTGCAGGAACATCAGGACGCTTCACAACTTCGAGCCGGCGGCGGACGAGACCGAGATCCGCGCGGCCGCGCTCCAGTACGTGCGCAAGGTCAGCGGCGCGACGAGGCCGTCGAAGGTGAACGAGTCGGCGTTCGCCCGTGCGGTCGACGAGATCGCGCACATCACCGCGCACCTTCTCGACGACCTCGTGACGACCGCGGCGCCGCGCGACCGCGAGGTCGAGGCGGCACGGGCGCGGGCACGCGCCGAGAAGCGCTACGGCGCCGCCGCCGCGTAGAGCGAGCCGCCGCATCTCGGACGCCGCCGCGTTCTCGGACGCCGCCGCGTCTCCGACGCGTCAGAGTGGGGCGATGAGCCCCGCCGGCGTCCCGTCGAGCGACCGTTCCCTCAGAGCGGACGTCCGGCTGCTCGGCGAGACCCTGGGGTATGTGCTCGTCGAGCAGGAGGGGGAGGAGACGCTCGCGCTCGAGGAGCGGATCAGACAGCTCGCGCGACGCGGTCGCGCCGGCGACCGCGAGGCAACCGACGCGCTCGCAGCGACGATCGCCGCGCTGCCGGTCGAGACGCAGGCCGTGATCCTGCGCGCGTTCTCGATGTACTTCCATCTCGCGAACATCGCAGAGCAGCACCATCGCGTTCGTCGCCGCCGCGAGATCGAGCGCGGCGGGGGCATCCTTCGCGAGTCGCTCGCGGAGGCACTCGACCTCCTCGCCGAGGCGGGCGTCGCAGCTGACGACCTCGACCGGGCCGCCCGCCGCGTCCGGGTCGAGCTCGTCCTCACCGCACACCCGACCGAGGCACTCCCGCGCACGATCCTCGAGAAGCATCGTCGTCTGGAAGCGCTGCTTGAGCGTCTCGACGATCCGCGCGCGACTCCGCTGGAGCGCACCGCGACGACTGACGAGCTCGCCGAAGAGGTGACCATCCTCTGGCAGACCGACGAGGTTCGCTCGAACCGTCCCCGCGTGGTCGACGAGATCCGGCAGGGTCTGTGGTTCGTAGAGGAGAGTCTCTGGGACGCGGCCGCCGAGCTGACGGCGACGTGGCGGGCCAGGCTCGCCGGCACGCCGCTCCGCTTCGGGAGCTGGATCGGGGGCGACCGCGACGGGAATCCGAACGTCGGTCCCGCGACGGTCCGCGAGGCCGTCGAGCGTGGCGCAGCGCTCGCGCGAGAGCTCCTGCAGCGAGAGGTCAGACGACTGGCGGCGTCGTGGGGGATGTCGACCACGCTCGTCGACGCCGACGAGGCGGTTGCGAGCGTCGACCTCCCCCGAGAATCGAACGCGACGGAGCCGTACCGGCGACGCCTGACCGCCATTTGGGAGCGCCTCGGTGCCGACGACTACGAGGATGCCGACGAGCTCCGAGCCGAGCTCGACCTCGTCGAGACAAGCCTGCGCCGGCACGGAGGCGAGCGCATCGCCGACGGTGGGCTCGCGGCGCTCCGGCGGCGCCTCGACGTGTTCGGGCTCCACGGTATGTCCCTCGACCTCAGGATCCACTCCCGCACGCTCGACGAGGACAGGGACGCCGTACGCGCGCTCTTCGGCGAGGCCGCCACGCTCCAGCGCCGCCGGGGACGAAGCGTCGTCGACACGGTGATCGTCTCGATGACCCGCGCGCCGACCGACGTCCTCACGACCGAGGCGCTGGCGGCGGAGGCGGGACTCGACGTCGCGGTGGTGCCTCTCCTCGAGACGATCGACGACCTGCGTGGCGCAGCGGCGCTCGTCGGAGAGGTGCTCGACCGCTCGCCTCGAGACAGGCTCGAGGTGATGGTGGGCTACTCCGACTCGGGGAAGGACGGCGGCCCGCTCACTGCGCAGTGGGAGGTGTTCCGCGCCCAGGAGGCGCTCGCCTGGCTTGCCGGCGAGCGCGGAGTCGAGCTGAC
>JACDBY010000427.1 GCA_013694685.1 Actinomycetota bacterium | reverse complement strand
TCCGCGGTCTGCAATAGCGCCTGCCCGTAATCGGTCAGGAGCGTGCCGAGGCGTTCGCGGGCGCCGTCGGCTGTCAGGTTCTCGTGCGTTGCCCGGTCGGCCAGTTGGGTTGTGAACCGATACGCCGTCTCGCCGCGCAGCTCGACGGGATCGACGGTGACCTTCCGGGGCAGCTCGCGCGAACGCGGCTTGGAGAGGACGGCGCGGGTGAGGGACAGACCCTCGAAGATACCCCTCAGGAGGGTGGCGGTTTCGGGCATGCTGCACATGATGGGGCTTACGACCGGTGCGGGGCCGTTCGGAGAGCGGCCGCAAGGCCACTTCGACTTCGATCCGCCCGCACGAATCCGCTACGTCGAGGACTTCCCGCGACGTGTCCGGGCGGAGAAAGACGGCGACACCGTGCTCGACAGCCGACGCGTCAAGCTCGTCTGGGTGACGGGCCGTCAGCCGCTCTACGCCTTCCCGGAAAAGGACGTGACCGCTCGGGCGCAGGCCGTACCGGGCCTCGAAGGCTACGTCTCCCTCGCCTGGAACGCCGTCGACGCCTGGTACGAGGAGGACGAGCAGGTGTTCGTGCACGTGCGCGATCCCTACAGCCGGATCGACGTCGTCGAGACGGCAAGCCGGGTGCGCGCGTCGATCGCAGCGCAGGCGCTCGCCGAGGGGACACCGCGGATCCTCTGTGAGACGGGCCTGCCGCCGAGATACTACTTCGAGCCGGCCGACGTGCGCCTCGATCTCCTGACGCCGTCCGAGACGGAGAGCGGCTGACCCTACAAGGGCACGGCCAGGTACTGGTCGTACGGGGAACGCAAGGACATTGCCTGGGCCTACGAAGAACCACGGTGGGACGGCGAGCGCGTCCGCGGCCGGATCGCGTTCTTCAATGAGCGCGTCGAGCTCGAGGTCGACGGCGTGGCGCAGGAACGGCCGTCGACGCAGTGGTCCGGCTAGAGGCCGTCCGCCTCGAGGAGCTTGAGCCAGACCTCGCTGCGGGTGGGGAAGCACGGGACGGCGTGGACGAGCTGCTCGAGCCGGAGCTCGCAGACGACCGCGATCGTCGCCGCGTGGAGGGACTCCGCCACCTCCACGCCGGTGAACGTCGCCCCGACGATCACGCCGCGCTCGTCGACCACGAGGCGGCTCGTGCCCGACGCGTTGCGGCCGATGAAGCTCGCACCTGCGTTGGCGCCGGTCTCGACATCGAGGGCGCGCACCTTCAATCCCGCCTGCTCCGCTGAGGCCAGCGTATGTCCGACCGCCGCAACCTGCGGGTCGGTGAAGATCACGCGCGGCGAGAGCAACCCGTCTGAGACGAGGCGCACCTGCTTGCCGAGGATCGCGTCGGCGGCGAGGCGGGCCTGATACTTGCCCATGTGCGTGAGGAGCGCACGGCCGTTCGCGTCGCCGATCGCGTACAGCCAGTCGTGGCTGGACGAGCGCAGGCTCTCGCCGACCTCGACGGACTTTCCGGGCTCGAGCCCGACCGTCTCTAGGCCGAGCCCGTCCGTCGCCGGCCGCCGCCCGACGGCGACGAGCAGCTCCGCGCCGCTCGCACTCGTACCATCCTCGAGCTCGACGGTCACCTGCCCGTTTCGCGAGACGGCCGCCGCCTTCGTCCCCATCCGGAGGTCGACACCCAGCTTGCGCAGCGCCGCCCCGACCTGGTCGCACGCGAACGGCTCCTCCCGCGAGATCAACCGAGAGAGTCCCTCCACGAGCGTGACGCGAGTCCCGAGTGAGACCCATGCCTGCGCGAGCTCGACGCCGACGACCCCGCCGCCGAGGATGACGAGGCTCTCGGGCGGCTCCTTCGCCGTCGTCGCCTCCCGGTTTCCCCACGGGAGGGCCTCCTTCAGCCCGGTGATCGGCGGCATCGCGGCGCCGCTTCCCGTCGCGATCACCACCGCCCGCCGCGCGAGGAGCGCGTCGTCGCCGACGCGGACGCGCTTCTCCCCGTCAAGCCGGCCGCGCCCCCGCACGAGCGTCACGTTCCGCTCCTCGAGCCAGGGCACCTGAGCCGAGTCGTCGAGGTCGTGGATCACCTCGTCGCGGCGGGCAAGCACCGCGGCCACGTCGAGCCCGTCGGCGCGCACGCCCGGGACTCGGCCGACCTCGGCGAGCAGCTGGCCCGGTCGCAGCAGCGCTTTCGAAGGCATGCAGGCGTAGTAGGAGCACTCGCC
>JACDBY010000394.1 GCA_013694685.1 Actinomycetota bacterium | reverse complement strand
TGCGATAGCCGGCCCGATCGTCTAGCATCGCGCTCGTGCTCGCAGCGCTCTGGCTCGTGGCCGACGCGGCCGAGGAGGGGAAGAACGTCATCCTCTCGATGCTCGTCGTGGGGCTCGTGTTCCTCGGCGTCATCGGACTGGGCGACCTGACGCACCACGCGGCTGCGAAGCGCAAGCGCGCGAAGCTCGACCGGCCTCTCTGACTCGTTGACGCGGGGCTCGCTCAGGCGCGGGGTGCGGGCGCTGCTCGCACGGTCACCGCGTCTCGAGGCGATCGCCGTCGCGGCCCGCCGCGGCTCGCTCCCGCGGGACGCCCCGTCCGGCACGGTCCCTCTCCGCCCGCTTCGCCCGCCGCCCGTCGACGAGGACAACCACCCCGAGGCGCTCGCACTCGCGCCGTTCTGCGTCGGGAAGGGGATCGACGTCGGATGCGGCCACCGCAAGGTCACCCCGGACTGCATCGGCGTCGACCTGCTCGCCGCCGGCGAGCTCGGTGAGCACGGCGTCGTCTCGGGGCAGCGCTCGGTTGCGGACCTCCAGGCGTCGGGCGACGACCTGCACATGTTCGTCGACGGCGAGCTCGACTTCGTCGTCTCGCGACACAACCTCGAGCACTACGTCGACGTCGTCAGGACGCTGCAGGAGTGGGCGCGGGTGACCCGCGTCGGAGGCATCGTCGCCATGATCGTCCCCGACGAGCGGGCAGGCGACACGATCTTCCTCGACCCGACCCACAAGCACAGCTTCACCCCGGAGAGCCTCGCGCGGCTCGTGAGCCTCGTCGGCGGCCTCGAGGTCGTCGAGACCCGGGTCGTGACCCGGCGGTGGTCGTTCATGCTCGTCGCCCGCAAGGTCGAGTCCGGAGCCCGGTAGGGGCCGGACCTGTGGGGCCCCCTCCGTCCCTACACTCAGCGCATGGCGAGCCCCGCAGCCGACCTTCGCGAGTGGATCGCGCTCCTCGAGCACGAGGGGGAGCTCGTCCGCGTCGTCGCTGAGGTCGATCCCGAGCTCGAGATCACCGAGATCACCGATCGGGTGGTAAAGGCGGGTGGCCCCGCGCTCCTCTTCGAGAACGTCAGGGGCTCGAAGCTCCCGCTCCTCATCAACCAGTTCGGCACCGAGCGGCGGATGTGCATGGCGTTCGGCGTCGACCGCCTCAGCGACGTCGCGGCGAAGCTCGAGGAGGTGCTCGAGCTCAGCCCGCCGCAGGGTCTCGTCGACAAGGTGCGCAAGCTCGGGACGCTCAAGTCGATCGCCGACTCGATGCCGAAGACGGTCTCGAGGGCGCCGTGCCAGGAGGTCGTGCTCGAGGGGGACGACGTCGACCTCGACGCGCTGCCGATCATGCGGTGCTGGCCGCTCGACGCAGGTCGCTTCATTACGCTGCCGGCGGTCATCACGAAGGATAGGACGACGGGTGTGCGCAACGTCGGGATGTACCGGATGCAGAAGGTCGACCGGCGCACGACGTTCATGCACTGGCAGATCCACAAGGACGGGCGCGCCGACCTTCTTGCCGCGCCGGACGGCCGGATTCCCGTCGCGGTCGCGCTCGGGCTCGATCCCGTGACGGCGTACTCCGCGAGCGCACCGCTGCCGAAGCACGTCGGCGAGCTGATGGTCGCCGGCTTCCTCAAGGGCTCGCCGGTACAGCTCGTGGCGTGCAAGACCGTCGACCTCGAGGTGCCCGCGAACGCCGAGATCGTGCTCGAAGGCTGGGTCGACGCGTCCGACGTCGGGCTCGAGGGCCCGTTCGGCGACCACACCGGCTTCTACACGCCGCCGGAGGAGTTCCCCCGCTTTCGCGTCTCGGCGATCACGATGAGACGGAACGCGATCTATCCGTCGATCGTCGTCGGCAAGCCTCCTGCAGAGGACGAATGGCTCGCAAAGGCGACCGAGCGGATCTTCCTGCCCGCGATCCGCATGAGCGTCCCCGAGCTCGTCGACTACGACCTGCCGACCGCCGGCACGTTCCACAACTGCGTCATCGTCTCGATCCGGAAGCGCTTCCCCGGCCACGCCCGCAAGGTGATGTACGCCGTCTGGGGGCTCGGCCTGCTCTCGCTCTCGAAGTCCGTGGTCGTCGTCGACGAGAGCGTGGACGTGCACGACTACGGACAGGTCTTCTTTCACGTGTGCGCCAACGTCGACCCAAAGCGGGACGTCGTGCTCGTCGAAGGACCGATCGACCAGCTCGACCATGCCTCGGTGCTGCCGAGCTACGGCGGGAAGATCGGCTTCGACGCGACGGCCAAGGGGCCTGACGAAGGAACCCGCGCGTGGCCCCCCGAGATCGAGATGACGCCCGAGGTCAAGGCCGCCGTTGACGCGCGCTGGCACGAGCTCGGGTTGTCCCTGCACGCCGACCAGCCACCTGTGCAGAATGGCCGGCGAGCGGCCCGAAGACGACGACCGGCGATCTGGCCGGGTCGTCGTTGACGCGAGCAGGCTCGACCGCTTGAATCACGAACGGAGCACGTGAGCACCGAGTGAGCGAACGAGAGCAGCACACACCACCCCTCCCGGCTCCGAGCCTCTGGCCGATCGGGTTCGCCATCGGCATCGCATGTGTCCTCGTCGGGCTCGTCGTCAGCACGGCGGCGCTCGTGATCGGTCTCGTCGTGACGCTCGTCTTCGGCGGCCTCTGGGTGCGCGACCTGGCGGGCAAGCGGCCGCCGGCGGTCGCCGCCGCGCCGAAGCCCGCGATGGCGACCGAAGCGGATCTCAACGCGACGACCGACCGCGCGACGTTCCTCTCGCTCGCGACCGTCGGTGTCGGCGGCCTGATCGGCGCAGGGGTGACGCTCCCGGCCCTCGGGTTCGGCGTCCTGCCGTCGTTCGTGGGCGACCGCGTCGAGACGAAGGAGGTCGACCTCGGGCCGATCTCCAACTTCCCCGAGGGGCAGTACGTGATCGCGACCTACCTCGAGGATCCCGACCTGGGCGAGGTGACGCGCCGGACGGCGTTCGTCCGCAACAACGGGCGCACGGAGGCCGGCGAGCCGAGCTTCACGACCATCTTCAGCCGGTGCGTCCACCTCGGCTGTCCGGTGCAGCCGAACGGGCCGATCGACGAGGAGGCGAGGCAGGAGGTGAACGGCGTCGAGCTCCGGCCGGTGCTCGCCGCGAGCTTCGGCTGCCCGTGCCACGGCGGTCTCTACGACTCGGAGGGTAACCGGAACGCCGGGCCGCCCGTCCGGTCGCTCGATCGCTACGAGTTCTCGATCCGGAACGGCAACCTGATCCTCGGACGGCTCTTCAGCGTCGGTGACGTCGACGGAACGGGCGCCAAGGCGCGCATCTCGAAGTACTACCGCGCGTATCCGGGCGTGCACGTGGACGGGATCGAGAAGTGGCTCTACCCCATTCCGACGCCGGGATCGACCAGCTAGATGGCCAAATCCACCCGTAGGCAACAGCTCGAGGCGGTGGCGCTCTACCCGGTTGACTGGCTCGAGGAGCGGTCGGGGCTCGTCGGCTACACGAAGTGGTTCCTCTTCCGCAAGGTGCCGCACGACATCAGCTGGGCGCAGACGCTCGGCGCGGCCACGCTGACGGCGTTCATCGTCCAGGCGGTGACCGGCGTCGTCCTCGCCTTCTACTATAAGCCTGACCCGGCGTCCGCCTACGCCTCCGTGCAGAACATCACCGAGGAGGTGACGCTCGGCTGGCTCGTGCGCGGGATGCACAAGTGGGGCGCGAGCGTCTTCATCATCCTCATGTTCTTCCACATGGCGCGCACGTTCCTGTTCGGCGCCTACAAGTACCCGCGCGAGCTCAACTGGATCATCGGCGTCCTGCTCCTCGCCCTCGGGATGCTCGAGGGCTTCACCGGTTACCTGCTGCCGTGGGACAACACGGCCTACTGGGCGACCGTGGTCGGGATCAACCTCAACGCGACCGCGCCCTTTGCGGGTCCGTTCCTCGCCCAGTTCCTGCAGGGCGGGCTCGACATCGGTCCCGACACCCTCGCGAAATTCTACGCCCTGCACATGCTCCTGATCCCGGGCGCGATCATGGCGCTCATCGGGCTGCACCTGTACCTCGTCGTCCGGCTCGGCGTCACCTCGCCGCCGTGGTCGAGCAGCTCAGCCGGGCGCCCGCGCCCCGAGACGGACGGCTCGCGGCAGGGTCTGATCCGTGAGCCGGGCACCCCGGCGAGCGACGGGGGGCAGGAGTAGTGGCAGTCCCGCTGAAGGAACGCAACCGCGCCGAGCACAAGCGCTACAAGGAGGACGTCGAGCGCGAGGGGAAGCCCTTCTTCCCGTACGCGATATGGCACGACACGCTGATGTCGCTCCTCGTCGTCGCCATGATCATCGGCCTCGCGTGCGTCTGGTACTACACGGCCGACGGCACCGAGGCGGGGATCCTCGGCCCCTGGTACACCGACGAGGCGGATCCGGGGACGATCGAGTTCGTCCCGCGTCCCGACTGGTTCTTCTACTTCCTCTTCTACCTCCTCCGCATCTTCAAGTGGCCCGAGTCCGTTTTTCTCGGCACGGTCGGCATCCCGACGATCCTCCTCGTGCTCCTCATCGCCCTGCCCTTCTACGACCGGCGCCCCGAGCGGCGGCTCGGTCGGCGGCCGGTGGCACTCGTCGCCGCGATCCTCGTCGTGATCTCGATGGGCGTCCTGACGTGGAAGGGCGCGACGGCCAAGGAGGCGCTCGGAGCCGAGATCATCGCCGCCGGCACGATCGGCGAGTGGGCGGAGACGCAGGGGTTCACCGGGAACGACACGGCTGTCGAGGGCGCGACGCTCTTCGCGCAGTCGGGCTGCATGAACTGCCATGTCTACACGGGCGAAGGCAACGCGAACCTCGGCGCGCCCGAATTGACGGATGTCGGCGCCTCGGACCGCGGAATCGACTTCTTCAAGTCGTACGTGGCCAACCCGGCCCAGTACGGGAACAACGTGATGATCTCGTACGCCTACCTGGGCGACGAGAACCTGACGAAGCTCGCGACGTTCCTCGACGCCTCCAAGGGCGGCAAGTAGGCAAGGCGCCTGCCTCCGGCGCCAGTCCGTGACCGGCCCCCGGCGCCAGTCCGTGACCGGCCCCCGGCTAGGCTCAGCTGGATGCGCGTCTTCCTCGGGATCACCGGCGCCTCGGGCGCGCCGTACGCGAAGGGCATTCTCGACCGTTTGCTCGGAGCCGGCGCCGAGATAGGGCTCTGCGCCTCGTCGGCGGGGATCGAAGTGCTGGCGACCGAGCTCTATCGCGACGCGACGCTGCCGCGCGACGAGGTGCTCGCCCGGTTCCTCGGTGACGGGTCGGATAGCGTCACGGTCTACGGCGCAGACGACTGGAAGAGCCCGTACGCGAGCGGCTCGGCGAAGGTCGACGCCTACGTCGTCTGCCCCTGCTCGATGTCGACCGTCGGGATGCTCGCGAGCGGCGCGATGTCGAACTTGATCCATCGTGCTGCCTCGGTGGCGTTGAAAGAGCGTCGCACCCTCGTCCTCGTGCCACGCGAGACACCGCTCTCGTCGATCCACCTCCGCGGGCTCGCCACCCTGAACGAGGCGGGCGCGGTGATCCTCTTCGCCGCGCCGGGCTTCTATCACGGGGCCGAGTCGGTGCAGGATCTCGTCGACTTCGTCGTCGCCCGCTGCCTCGATCAGCTCGGGATCGACACCGACCTCGTCCGCCGGTGGGGTGAGGGCTCTTCCGACCTTCGGCCGGAAGTGCCTAGGAGAGCCTCGTGACGCACCAGGAGGGTCTACTAGCGTCGCACGAAGTGCGACGGATGTTCGACAGGATCGCGCCCGTGTACGACCTGATGAACCGCGTCATGACGGCCGGGCTCGACCGGTCGTGGCGGCGACTCACGGTCGAGGCAGTCGTGCAACGGGGCGACCGGGTGCTCGATGCGTGCTGCGGCACCGGTGACCTCGCGCTCGCGGCCGAGCGTCGCGGCGGGGTCGTCACAGGGCTCGATTTCTCGCCCGCGATGCTCGGTCGGGCGCGCAAGAAGTCCGAGACGATCGACTGGGTCGAGGGCGACGTGTTGTCCCTTCCCTTCCCCGACGCGACGTTCGACGCGGTCACCGTCGGCTTCGGGGTGCGCAACGTCGCCGACCTCGAAGCGGCGCTCGTCGAGCTCGGCCGCGTCCTGCGACCCGGCGGCCGGCTCGCGGTGCTCGAGATCACCCGGCCTCGCGGGCCTCTGCGCCCCTTCTTCTCCCTCTGGTTCGAGCGGGTCGTCCCCGTGCTCGGAAGGGTGCTTCCCGGTGGTCGCGCCTACACCTACCTGCCGGCGAGCGTGCGGCGGTTCCCCGGCGCCGAGGAGTTCGTAGCCCTGCTGGAGACGAGCGGCTATCGCGACGTCCGGTTCCGCCTCCTCGGGGGCACGATCGTGGCGCTCCACAGCGGAGTGAGGACGTGAGC
>JACDBY010000383.1 GCA_013694685.1 Actinomycetota bacterium | reverse complement strand
GGCCTCGGGCGAGCAGCCGGCGCGCGCCGGCGCGCCGCGGCCAGCTCCGGCAGGCCCCGACCCCTCGGGCACCCCGGCAGCCGTAGTCGGCGAGCCGCACCAGCGCGGTGGGTTCGTCCGCGAGTCGATCGGCGAGCTCCGCAAGGTCGAGTGGCCGAACCGCGCCCAGGTCATCCAGGGCACGATCGTCGTGCTTATTGCGTGCGCGATCGTGGGGGCCTACCTCTGGGGCGCCGATCAGGCGCTTCGTCCATTCGTTCGCGACGTGCTGCTCGGGCAGTAAAGGGAGACGCATCCGCATGTTCCACTGGTACGTCATCAACACCTACTCCGGCCACGAGAACAAGGTCAAGGCCAACCTCGAGCACCGGATCGTCTCGATGAGCCAGGCGCCGCGGTTCCGCCGCGTGGTCGTTCCGACCGAGCAGGTGATCGAGACGAAGGACGGGCAGAAGGTGCAGATCGAGAAGCGCGTGCTGCCCGGCTACGTGCTCGTCAACATGGATCTGAACGACGAGGCCTGGACGGTCGTGAAGGGAACCCCCGGGGTGACGGCCTTCGTCGGCGCCGGCGCGAAGCCCTCGCCGCTCTCGCAGGCCGAGGTGGACAGGATCCTCCACGCAGGTGGCGGGGCCGGCGCACCGGCGACGCGGGCGCAGGTCGAGTTCTCGCTCGGCGAGTCCGTGAAGGTGACCTCAGGCCCGCTCTCCGACTTCGACGGCGAGATCGTCGACGTCAACGCGGACGCGCAGAAGCTCAAGGTGCTCGTCGACATCTTCGAGCGGCAGGTGCCGGTCGAGCTCGCGTTCGACCAGGTCAAGAAGATTGATTAGATGCAGCGCACAGCGGGTCGGTGCGGCGCTTTGCGCCGCACCTAGAAGAGCAAGAGCCGAAGAGACGCAACGATCCGAAGCGAAGGAAAGGACGTACGGGAACTAGGTGCAGCGCGGAGTGCTGCACCGACAACCGACCGCCATGGCAAAGAAGGTACTTACCCTTATCAAGCTCCAGATCCCCGGCGGGCAGGCCAACCCCGCGCCGCCGGTCGGGCCTGCGCTCGGTCAGCACGGCGTCAACATCGTCGAGTTCACGAAGGCGTTCAACGCGCAGACCGCGCAGGAGAACGGCCGCATCACGCCGGTCGAGATCACGGTCTACGAGGATCGGTCCTTCACGTTCATCACGAAGACGCCGCCGGCCGCGGTGCTGATCAAGGAAGCACTCTCGATCCAGTCGGGCTCCGCCGAGCCGAATCGCACGAAGGTCGGCAGGCTCACGCAGGCGCAGCTCCGCTCGATCGCCGAGACGAAGATGCCCGACCTGAACGCGAACGACGTCGAGGCCGCGATGCTCGTCGTCGCCGGAACCGCCCGCAGCATGGGCGTCGAAGTGGAGAAGCCGTGAGCGGGCGCGGAAAGCGCTACCGCGACGCGCGCGCCTCTTTCGACCGAGAGACGCTCTATCCCCCGGCCGACGCGGTCGCCGTCCTGAAGGCGTTCCCGGGAGCGAAGTTCGACGAGACCGTCGAGGTGCACTTCCGGCTCGGGCTAAACGTCCGTCATGCGGACGAGCAGCTCCGCGGGACGATCATGCTTCCGCACGGGACCGGGCGCTCCACGCGCGTGGCCGTCTTCGCCGAGGGCGACAAGGCTCGCGAGGCCGAGGAGGCAGGCGCGGACATCGTCGGCTCGGCCGATCTCGCGGCGAAGATCGAGGGCGGCTTCCTCGACTTCGACGTGGCGATCGCGACTCCGGATCAGATGGGCAACGTCGGCAAGCTCGGTCGCGTCCTCGGCCCGCGCGGCCTGATGCCGAATCCGAAGACCGGCACCGTCACGTTCGACATCGCGAGAGCGGTCTCGGATGCGAAGGCGGGCAAGCTCGAGTACCGCACCGATCGGGGCGCCAACGTCCACCTGCCGATCGGCAAGAAGAGCTTCGGCGAGCGCCAGCTGCTCGAGAACTACGCCGTCGTGATCGAAGAGATCGTCCGCGCCAAGCCCGCCGCCGCGAAGGGTCGTTACATCAAGGGGATCACGCTGACGACGACGATGGGCCCAGGTCTCCACGTAGATCCGACGCGCACGCGGGATCTGGTCGCCGATTCCGCCGACGTGGAATCGGCCAGAGAGGCTGCTACGGTTTAACGCACAGCCGACGAGTACCGCCGTAGACAACCGGCAGCCCCAGTGGGCGGAAGACCGGTCGAGGTGTGTCAGGAGCGTCGCGAGCCACCGGCTCGCGTGTCCCGACCCGCCTCACGAGGCGGGTCTCGTCGTTTTCGGAGGGATCGACAATGCACAGGCAAGACAAGGAACAGGTGGTGACGGAGCTGGTCGAGCGCTTGCGCTCGACGGAGTCGTTGCTCGTCGCCGACTATCGCGGGCTGACGAACGCCCAGCTCGGCGAGCTGCGCGCAAAGCTGCGCTCGAGCGGAGCACAGCTCAAGATCGTCAAGAACACGCTCACGCGCAGGGCGGCCGCGGAGGCAGGAGCCGAGTCGCTCCTCGCTCTCCTCGAGGGTCCGACGGCGATCGCGTTCGTCGAGGCCGACGGCGACCCGGTCGGTGTCGCGAAAGCGCTCGCCGACACGGCGAAGGACACCAAGGTGCTCGCGCTTCGCGGCGGGCTCCTCTCGGGCCGCTCGATCGGAAGCGCCGAGATCGAGGAGCTCGCGAAGCTCCCGGCACCCGAGATCGTGAAGAGCCAGCTCGTCGGCGCGATCGTGGCGCCTTTGACCCAGCTCGTCGGTCTCCTGGCCGCGCCGCTCCGTGACCTCGTCGGCTTGCTCGACGCACGGATCGACCAGCTCGGTGACGGGGGTGCTTCCGCTGCCGCGGAATCACCTAATGAAGAGCCCAGCAGCGCGGACGTTCCGGAGGAGACAGACGAAAACTAGGTGCGGCGCGGAGCGCCGCACCCGACCCAGGAGAAACAGACGATGGCAACCGATACAGCGAAAGTCCTCGATACGCTCGGCAAGATGACCGTGCTCGAGCTCGTCGAGCTCAAGAAGGCGATCGAGGAGGAGTGGGGCGTCACGGCGGCCGCTCCGGTCGCGGTCGCGGCCGCCCCGGGCGCCGCGGGCGGCGGCGACGGTGCCGAGGCGGCGGAGGAGAAGGACTCCTTCGACGTCGTCCTGACCGCCACCGGCGACAAGAAGATCCAGGTGATCAAGGTAGTCCGCGCGGCGACCAGCCTCGGTCTCAAGGAGGCGAAGGACCTCGTCGACGGCGCGCCGAACGCCATCAAGGAGGGCATTGCCAAGGACGAGGCCGAGAAGCTGAAGGCAGAGCTCGAGGAAGCGGGAGCCTCGGTCGAGCTGAAGTAGCACCAGTCAGGCGGTTCGATGCCGCCTGACTGGTTGGTGGGACTGTCCCCCGTGCGACCGGCGCTCGTCGTTCGTCGGGCGTCTGCCTGACTGGTGGGGGACTGTCCCTGCCGGGGCCAGTCCCCGGGTATACGTCGTGGCGGGCAGTTGCTACACTTCCTCAGCTTCCGCCTACCCGCAGGGGTTGCGGCGGAGCATGCCTGTCCGCTACGCTTTGCTGTTCCGCCGAGCCTGGCTCAATCGACTCTGCCCGTCCTCATCACCCCGTCCGCCGTTCGTAAGGGAGGCTGTTCTTGAGCAGCACCGCCGTCGCGCCGCGCGCGCGCAAGTCCTTTTCACGTCTGAAGCACGTCCTCGACCTCCCCAACCTGATCGACATCCAGAAGGCCTCGTTCCAGTGGTTCCTGGACGAAGGTCTGCGCGAGACGATCGACGACATCTCGCCGATCACCGACTACACGGGCACGCTCGCCGTGGAGTTCGGCGAATACGAGTTCGGTCCGCCCGGTCACTCCATCTCGGAGTGCCGCGAGAAGGACTTGACCTACCAGGCGCCGCTCTCGATGACCGTTCGCTTCGTGAACACGGAGACGGGCGAGATCCGCGAGCAGCGGGTCTTCATGGGCGACTTCCCGATGATGACCGAGCACGGCACGTTCATCATCAACGGCACCGAGCGCGTCATCGTGACGCAGCTCGTCCGCTCGCCCGGGGCCTACCTGATGGAGCCGAAGGACGCGACGAAGCAGGTCTTCACGGCGAACCTCATGCCTTCGCGCGGCTCGTGGCTCGAGCTCGAGATCGACAAGAAGGGCATGGTCTACGCGCGCATCGACCGCAAGCGGAAGCTGCCGATCACGACGCTTCTCCGCGCGCTGCCCGCCGAGGACCCGACGACCGGCTTCGAGCTCGACACGTCGACGAACGAGGCGATCCTCGCCCTCTTCGACGAGCCGTCGCGCATCTACATCCAGGCGACACTCGAGAAGGACCCGTCGACCCGCGAGGAAGAGGCCTTGATCGAGGTCTTCAAGAAGCAGCGCCCCGGTGAGCCGCCGACGCTCGACAACGCGCGGAACCTCCTGCGCTCGCTCTTCTTCGATCCGAAGCGCTACGACCTGACGAAGGTCGGCCGCTACAAGCTGAACCAGCGACTGGGTGTCGGCGTGCCCGAGGACACACGCGTCCTCACGACCGAGGACATCATCGCGCTCGTCCGCCGGCTCGTCTCGCTGCCCGCCGCGCTCGGGGTGCCCGAGGACACGAAGGACTACGCGGCCGAGGCGGCCGGGCTTCCGCGCGAGCCGATCCGCGGCGAGCTCGACGAGTACGAGCACTTCGGCAACCGCCGCCTCCGCACGACGGGTGAGCTGATCCAGGAGGCTTTCCGGGTCGGTCTCTACCGCATGGAGCGGGTCGTCCGGGAGCGAATGACCACCGAGGACGTCGACACGATCACCCCGCAGACGATCATCAACATCCGTCCGGTCGTCGCGGCCCTGAAGGAGTTCTTCGGCTCCTCGCAGCTCTCGCAGTTCATGGATCAGACGAACTCGCTCGCAGGGCTGACCCATCGTCGGCGCCTGAGCGCGCTCGGTGCGGGTGGGCTCACCCGTGAGCGCGCGCCGATCGAGGTGCGCGACGTCCACCCGACGCACTACGGGCGCATGTGCCCGATCGAGACGCCGGAGGGACCCAACATCGGTCTGATCGGCGCGCTCGCCTCCTTCGCCACGGTCTCGGAGTTCGGCTTCATCCAGACGCCGTACCGCGTCGTTCGGAAGGGGAAGGTCAGCGACGAGATCATCTACCTCGACGCGTCGCAGGAGGCGCAGTACACGATCGCGCAGGCCTCCGAGGCCGTCGATCCGAAGTCCGGCAGGTTCGTCAACGAGCAGGTGCTCTGTCGCTCGGCGCTCGGCGAGGCCGTGATCGCGCGCGCCGAGACAGTCGACTACATGGACGTTTCCCCGGCGCAGATCGTCTCGGTCGCGACGGCGCTCATCCCGTTCCTCGAGCACAACGACGCGAACCGCGCTCTCATGGGCGCGAACATGCAGCGGCAGGCCGTACCGCTCATGATCCCGCAGGCGCCGCTCGTCGGCACGGGTCTCGAGTACCGGGCCGCCGTCGACACCGGTGACGTGATCATGGCGCGGAGCGCCGGCAAGGTGATCGACGTCGACGCGGAGCGCATCGTCGTCGAGGGTCGCGGGACGCGGGACGAGTACCCGCTGACAAAGTTCATGCGCTCGAACCAGGGCACGCTCATCCACCAGAAGCCGGTTGTGAAGCTCGGCGACAGCGTCGGCAAGGGTGAGGTGATCGCCGATGGCGCCGCGACCGACCGCGGGGAGCTCGCGCTCGGCGCGAACCTGCTCGTCGCGTTCATGCCGTGGGAGGGCTACAACTTCGAGGACGCGATCGTGCTCTCCGAGCGGCTCGTCAAGGACGACGTGCTCAGCTCGATTCACATCCACGAGTACGAGATCGACGCCCGCTCGACGAAGCTCGGCGACGAAGAGATCACGCGAGACATCCCGAACCGCTCGGAGGAGTCGCTAGCGAACCTCGACGAGCGCGGCGTCGTGCGCCTCGGCGCCGAGGTCGGGTCGGGCGACCTGCTCGTCGGCAAGGTGACGCCGAAGGGCGAGACCGAGCTGACCGCCGAGGAGAAGCTAATTCGCGCGATCTTCAAGGAGAAGGCGCGCGAGGTGCGCGACACCTCGCTCAAGGTGCCCCACGGCGAGGGCGGCAAGGTGATCGGCGTCAAGACGTTCTCACGCGAGGCGGGGGACGACCTGTCGCCCGGCGTGAACGAGCTCGTGCGCGTCTTCGTCGCGAAGAAGCGCAAGATCGCCGAGGGCGACAAGCTCGCCGGCCGCCACGGCAACAAGGGCGTCATCTCGAAGATCGTGCCCGAGGAGGACATGCCGTTCCTCGAGGACGGGCGTCCCGTGGACGTCGTCCTCAATCCGCTCGGCGTGCCGAGCCGGATGAACATCGGCCAGATCCTCGAGACGCATCTCGGCTGGGCAGCGGCACACGGTGTGTTCCAGGACGGCGATCCCGTCAACGAGCGGGCACCGATCAACGCACCCGACCCGCGAGCGGTCGCGACACCCGTATTCGACGGCGCGACCGAGACGGACGTCGACGACGCGCTCGTGGCCTGGGCGACGCAGAACGAGATCGTCTCGATGAACGTCGACATGAAGCGACCGGAAGGTCGCCGCTGCTCCGGCAAGGTGCAGCTCCTGGACGGCAAGTCGGGCGAGCCGTTCGAGCAGAAGGTCACCGTCGGCTACATGTACATCCTGAAGCTGCTCCACCTCGTGGACGACAAGATCCACGCGCGCTCGACGGGCCCGTACTCGCTCGTCACCCAGCAGCCGCTCGGGGGCAAGGCGCAGTTCGGCGGGCAGCGGTTCGGCGAGATGGAGGTGTGGGCGCTCGAGGCGTACGGCGCCGCGTACACCCTCCAGGAGATGCTCACGATCAAGTCCGACGACACGATCGGTCGCGTCAAGGCGTACGAGGCGATCGTGAAAGGCGAGAACATCGCCGAGCCCTCCATCCCCGAGTCGTTCAAGGTGCTTCTCAAGGAGATGCAGTCCCTCTCCCTCGACGTCCACGTCCTCTCGGACGAGGGGCGCGAAGTGGAGGTGCGCGAGGAAGACGACGAGCTGCTCCGCGCCGCCGAGGAGCTCGGAATCGACCTCTCGCCCGCGGCGATGCGCGGCCCGGCGGACGCTCCGTCGGTTCAGGAGGTCGAGGAGGGAGCCCCCCAGGAGGGTGCCGACACCGTCGCGCTCGCTTCCGACGAGGCGCTGAGCGATGCCGAGCCGGTGGCGCCCGTCGAATCGGAGATCGAGGACTGACCGTCGGGGCGCTTCGCTTCGCGAATCGCCTAGAAGAGCAAAGGATCCGAAGAAACGAACGAGTGGAGAAGCCCTACTAGGGGTTTCTCCGGAGGAGAAACCCCTTGGCGCAGATCGACATCAACGACTTCGACGCGATCCGGATCGGCCTCGCTTCGCCGAAGCAGATCCGTGACTGGTCGATGGGCGAGGTCACGAAGCCGGAGACCATCAACTACCGCACCCTGAAGCCCGAGCGGGACGGGCTCTTCTGCGAGCGCATCTTCGGTCCGACGAAGGACTGGGAGTGCTACTGCGGCAAGTACAAGCGCGTCCGCTACAAGGGGATCATCTGCGAGCGCTGCGGCGTCGAGGTGACGCGGCAG
>JACDBY010000361.1 GCA_013694685.1 Actinomycetota bacterium | reverse complement strand
CTCACGCTCACCGCCGCGAGCGCCACCCCGGCGGCGATCTCGCCCAACGGCGACGGGCAGGGGGACACGACGACGGTTGCGTTCACCCTCGGCGCGAACGCCAACGTGACGATCTCCGTCGTCGATGCTGCGGGCACGAGCGTCGCCGAGCTCGAGCCGCGCACTTGGCGACGGGCGGGCACCCGGACGGTCGTCTTCGACGGGCGTGGCCTGGCGGACGGCGCGTACACGGTGCGCGTCCTCGCGCGGGGAACGGGGGGACGCGAGGCGACGCTCGACGTAGCGGTCTCGATCTCCCGGATGCTCGGACGACTCTCGCTGGATGCGCCCGCGTTCACCCCGAACGGCGACGGCCGCGGCGACGAGCTGTCGCTGACCATGCCGCTCGCAGGGCCCGCGACCGTGACGGTGAACGTGCTGCGGGACGGTCGCTGGGTCGCTACGCCGTTCTCCGGCCCCCTCGACACGGGCACGCACCTCGTCCGCTGGGACGGGACGAAGCGGCTCGGGAAGGCACGGGACGGGTCGTACACGATCTCGGTCGAGGCGAGCGACGGCGTGCTCGCCACGCGCGCCGAGCTCCCGTTTCTGCTCGACGCGACCGCTCCGACGGTCAGGGTCGTCTCAACCGTGCCGCCGAGGATCCGCGTCTCGGAGGCCGCGACCCTCGTCGTCCGTGCGAACGGCGCGCGCCGCCTCCTCCGCGCCGTCGGCCCGGCGACGCTTCGGATCCCGCGGCTCGAGCGGCTCCGCACGCTCGTCGTGCGGGCGCGGGACGCCGCGGGGAACGAGTCCGTCCTGCGCCGCTGAGCGACCGGGAAAGACACCTCCCCGGAGTAGACTCGGCGCGTGACGCCCACGCCACCGCTCGGTCGCGACGAGATCGTCGGGATCCTGCCGCACCGCGAGCCGTTCCTCCTGCTGGACGAGATCTCGGAGCTCGTGCCCGGCGAGCGCGTCACGGCCTCCTACCGCGTCCCCGAGGACGGCTGGTGGTTCGCGGGCCACTTCCCCGAGCGACCCGTGATGCCCGGCGTGCTGATCGTCGAGGCGATGGCGCAGACCGGGGCTGTCGCGGTGCTCGTCGAGGAGCAGAACCACGGCCGGATTGCGTTCTTCGCGGGGATCGACGACTGCCGCTTCAAGAGGATCGTCTCGCCGGGCGAGACGCTCACGCTTCGCTGCGAGATCGAACAGGTACGCGGCCCGATCGGCCGCGGTCGCGCGACTGCCCACGTGGGCGAGGAACTCGCCGCGCGCGGGACGTTGACGTTCGCCGTGGAGCGATAGTCCGATGATCGGCGCTGCGAACGGCCCGCAGATCGGGATCACGGGGCTCGGCGTCAACGTCCCGGAGCGCGTGGTGACGAACGAGGAGCTCGCACGACACGTCGACACGACAGACGAATGGATCGTCGAGCGAACCGGTATCCGCGAGCGCCGGATGGCCTCCGAGGGGGAGGCGCTCACCGACATCGCGCTCCCTGCGGCCCGCGCTGCGCTCGCGGACGCAGGCGTCGACGCGAGCGAGATCGACCTCCTCATCAGCGCGACCGTGACCCCGGACATGATGTTCCCGACATCGTCCGCGCTGATGGCGGACGCGCTGGGCTCGGAGGCAGCCGCCTATGACCTGCTCGCGGGGTGCACCGGGTTCATGTACGCCGTCGCGCAGGCCTACGGGATGCTCGCCTCGGGGCTCTCGCGGCGTGCGCTCGTGATCGGCGGCGATGTCCTCTCGAGCATCCTCGACTGGAACGACCGCTCGACGCTCGTCCTCTTCGGCGACGGCGCGGGAGCCGTCGTGATGGAGCCGGTCGCGAAGGGCGGCTTCCTCGGGTTCGAGCTCGGCGCCGACGGCGGCGGCGGGGTGAACCTCCAGCTGCCCGGTAGCGGCTCGCGGAAGTTCGAGCACCCCGAGCAGATCCTCAAGATGAACGGCCGCGAGGTGTACAAGTTCGCGACGCGCGTCCTCGTCTCGTCTGCCGAGGCCGTGCTCGCGGAGTGCGGCAGGACGATCGACGAGATCGACGTCTACGTCCCGCATCAGGCGAACAAGCGGATCATCGACCACGCGGTCGGTAAGCTCGGCGTCCCCTACGAGCGAACGGTGGTGAATGTGGACAGGTTCGGCAACACGTCGTCGGGCTCGATCCCGCTGGCCCTCGCCGACGCGCGTGCCGACGGCAGGCTGCGTCCTGGCGCACTCGTCCTGATGACCGGCATGGGAGCCGGGCTGACGTGGGGCTCGGCCCTGCTCGAATGGTCGGAGGCGGGAGGGTGACGAAGGTTGCGTTCTGCTTCCCCGGCCAGGGATCGCTCGAGGTCGGGATGGGTCGCGAGATCGCGGAGGCCGTGCCCGAGTCGATGGACGTCTATCGCGTCGGTTCCGAGGCGACCGGGATGGATCTCGCTCATCTCTCTTTCGAGGGACCGCTCGAGGAGCTCGTCGAGACGGAGGTGCAGCAGCCGACGCTCGTCGCGACGAGCCTCGCGATCCTCGCCGCCGTGCGGAAGGCCGGCATCGAGCCGGACGCCGTCGTCGGCCACTCGGTCGGTGAGTTCGCCGCGCTCGCATCGGTCGGCGCGATGGGAACCGGCGAGGCGATCGGCCTCGTGCGCGAGCGCGGGCTGGCGATGGCCGAGGCCGCCCGGCAGCGGCCAGGTGCGATGGCGGCCATTCTCGGGCTCGAGGACGACCTCGTCGAGACGCTCTGTCGAAAGATCTTCGGCGTCTGGCCCGCGAACTACAACTGCCCTGGGCAGATCGTCGTCTCCGGAGAGAGCGATGCAGTCGAGGAGTGCTGCGCCGAGGCCGAAAGCCTCGGCGCGCGACGAGCGATCCGGCTCAAGGTCTCCGGCGCGTTCCATAGCCCGCTCGTGGGTCGCGCGGCCGAGCGGCTCAAGCCGGCGATCGACCGGATCCACTTCGCGAACCCCGTCGCACCGTTCATGTCGACCGTGACGGCCAAGTTCGAGCCAGCGCAGCGCCTCGGCTCGCTCCTCGTCGATCAGCTGACCGCACCCGTCCGCTTCACCCAGGCGGCGGGCGAGCTCGTCAAGGACGGGGTCACGACGTTCGTCGAGATCGGGCCTGGCAACGTGCTCTCTGGTCTCGTCAAGCGCATCGATCGCGGCGTGCGGACGATCTCCGTCAACGATCTGGCGAGCCTGGAGAAGGCCAAGGAGGCCCTCGCCTCACCGTGACCACCTTCGCCTCCCTCGAGGGGAAGGTCGCGCTCGTCACCGGCGGCTCTCGCGGCATCGGCCGCGCTATCGCTCTCGAGCTCGGGCGGGCGGGTGCCGACGTCGTCGTCGGCTACCGGACGGGGCGCGACGAGGCAGAGGCCGTCGCGGGGGAGATCGGCGGCCGGGCGGTCGAGGCGGACGTCTCCGATCCCGAGTCGGCAAGAGCGTTGGTCGACGCGTCCGGCGAGCTCGATGTGCTGGTCAACAACGCCGGCCTGACGCGCGACGGCGTGCTTGCGCGCATGAGCGACGACGACTGGCGCACCGTGATCGACACAAACCTCTCGTCGGTCTTCTACACCTGCCGCGCAGCGGCCCGGACGATGATGCGGAAGCGCGCGGGGACCATCGTCAACGTCTCGTCGATCGTGGGCATCCATGGCAACTGGGGCCAGACGAACTACGCCGCCTCGAAGGCCGGGATCATCGGGTTCACGAAGTCGCTCGCGCGCGAGCTCGGGAGCCGCAACGTCCGCGCCAACGTCGTCGCTCCCGGCTACGTGACGACGCAGCTCACCGACGCCCTGCCGGAGGCCGCGACCGACGCCATGCTCGCCGCGACACCGCTCGGGCGGCTCGGCGATCCCGCCGACGTCGCCGGTGCCGTGCGCTTCCTCTGCTCCGACGAGGCCGCGTTCGTGACGGGAGCGGTGCTCCTCGTCGACGGCGGTCTCGGGATGTAGCCTGGCGCCCGTGCAGGGGAGCGCGAACGGGAGACGCCGCGTCGTCGTGACCGGGCTCGGGATGGTGAGCCCGCTCGGATTGACGGTCGAGGACAGCTGGGAGACCCTGTGCGCCGGAGCGTCGGGCGCAGGGCCGATTACACAGTTCGACCCAGCCGGCTTCCCGGCCGACTTCGCGTGCGAGGTGAAGGACCTCGACGTCACCGACTACGTCGACTTCAAGGCCTCCCGGCGAATGGATCGCTTCACGCATCTTGCCCTTGCGGCCGCCCGGCAGGCCGAGACGGACTCCGGGCTGGAGATCGCGGCGGAGCCGGAGCGCATCGGCGCGGCGGTCGCGACCGGGATCGGCGGGCTGAAGTCGTTCGAGGCCTGCATCCAGCAGCTCGACTCACGCGGGCCTGACCGGGTGAATCCGTTCTCGATCGTCCAGATCATCCCCAACCTCGCCGCGGGGTGGGTCTCCATGGAGCTCGGCACGAAGGGTCCGCTGCTGTCGGAGTGCACCGCGTGCGCCGCCTCGAACATGGCGCTCGGCGACGGTCTCGACGCGATTCGGCTCGGGCGCGCGGACGTCATGCTGTGCGGTGGGGCGGAGGCCCCTGTCAGCCGGGTCGGCATCGCGGGCTTCGCGGCCATGCGGGCCATCTCGCGGCGAAACGACGATCCGATGCGCGCCTCGCGACCCTTCGACGCGAAGCGGGACGGATTCGTGATGGGGGAGGCGGGCTCGATGATCGTGCTCGAGGAGCTCGAGCGCGCTCAGGCGCGCGGCGCCAAGATCTACGCCGAGCTGCTCGGCTACGGCGTCTCGTCCGACGCGACCCATGTCTCCGATCCCGACCCGACGGGCGCAAGTCCCGCCCGTGCGTTGCAGATGGCGTTCGACGACGCCGGCATCACGGCCGACGACGTCGGCTACATCAACGCTCACGGCACCTCCACCCCGATCGGCGACATCGCCGAGACCCGCGTGATCAAGCTCGCGCTCGGTGAGGAGAAGGCCCACCGGACACCTGTCTCGTCGACGAAGGGAGCGACGGGTCATTGCCTCGGCGCGGCCGGCGCGGTCGAGGCGACGTTCACGATCCTGGCGCTCGACCGCGGTGTCCTTCCGCCGACGATCAACCAGGAGGTGGCCGACCCCGAGTGCGATCTCGACTACATCCCGAACCAGGCGCGATCCGAGCAGGTCGAGATCGGCGTCTCGAACTCGTTCGGCTTCGGTGGGCACAACGCCTGCGTCGTGTTCCGGCGCTGGACGGGGTAGACCCGAAGGAGAGCGCGAACCGCTCGACCGGGGGGCTGTGGACGAACCGACACGAACCCGGCGCAAATGCCCTTGACAGAAAACGGTGTCTGACACCGTTGCCCGGTTGTCCACAGCGTGTGCGTCTCGGGGGCGCCCGGTTGCGGGGCGTTGTGCGGCGTCCGGCACGAAGACGTCACCCCTGTGTCAGACACCGGCGTTTTCGGTTAGGGCAGGCGCAGCTCGAGCAGGACGGCGTCCTGCCAGCGCCCGTCGCGCTCCGCGATGCGCTCGCGGACGCCCACGGTACGAAACCCTGCCGCCGTGTGGAGCGCGAGACTGGGCGCGTTCGTCCCGAGGATCGCGGTCTGGATCGTCCAGATCCCGTGCGACGGCGCCGTCGCGACGAGCCGGTCGAGGAGCGCGCGTCCGATGCCCCTGCCGCGAGCGCTCGCATCGACATAGACAGAGTGCTCGACAACCCCCCGGTAGCACGCACGCGACGACGTCGGGGTGACCGCGAGCCATCCGGCGACCGCGCCCGGCGACTCCGCGACAAGCCGCGGCGCGGGCAGGTGCCGTGCGTCCCATTCCTCCCAGGAGGGGACGTGCGTCTCGAACGAGGCGACGCCGGTGGCGAGACCCTCCTCGTAGATGCGCGCCACCTCGGGCCAGTCGCCAGGAGAGAGATCGCGGATCGCCTCCACGAGGGTCAGGGTACGGATGGCCCTACCCGTGCGGTGAGGGGCGAGGGGATAGCGTGCACACGATGGGATCGCCCGCCTCGACCCACACAGAGCTTCGCGCGCCGACGCTCGACGACCTCGAGCCGGTGGTCGAGCTGCTCAACGCGGAGTCGCTCCGGTTGACGGGCTCCCGCGACTGTGATGTCGACGCGATCCACGGCTGGTGGACGCAGCCGCCACCGTTCGATCTCGTCGAGGACGTGGTTCTCGTGGAGCGGGACGGCGCGATCGTCGGGTACGGCGACGTCGGCGACCAGGCGAACGAGGGAACGGTGTTCTGGCTCGACGTCCGTGGCGAGCAGTTCGAGCAGCTCGTTCTGGAGCTCACGCGACGGGCGAGGGCGAAGGCCGCCCCCGAGGCGGTCGTGCGCGCCACCGTCGAGGCGGCGGACGCCGACGGAGCGCGGACGCTCGAGCGGCTCGGATATGCGCCGATCCGCTCGTCCTACAAGATGTCGATGGAGCTCGGAGACCGATCCTTCGATCCTTCGTTCCCGGTTGGCACGGCTGTCAGGAGCGCAGTCGAAGGGGAGGACGAAGAGCTGCTCCATGACCTCAACGAGCGGACCTTCGCCGACCACTGGGGGTTCATGTCGACCCCGTACGCCGAGTGGCTGCACTGGCTGCGCGCGCTCGGGAAGCCCGACCCGAGCCTCTGGTTCGTCGCAACGATCGACGGCCAGCATGCGGGTCTCGCGCTCTGCCGGCCGTCCGAGTCCGGCGACCCCGACTCGGGATGGGTCTCGACGCTCGGCGTCCTGCCGGCGTTCCGCGGCCGCGGTCTCGGGACGGCGCTCCTGCAACATGCGTGCGCCGAGTTCCAGCGCCGCGGGCTGGCGCGCGCCGGTCTGGGGGTCGACGCCGAGAACGTCTCCGGCGCGGTCAGGCTCTACGAGCGTGTAGGAATGCAGGTCGTCCGCAAGCAGGACACCTGGGAACGCCCCCTGTGAGCGTGCTCCGCGCGCGCTGCCCGCACTGCCGGACGCTCACCGCGGTCGCCTTCGACGAGAGATACGAGTGTCACAGCTGCGGCGCCGACTTCGGCGCGGGCCTCGTTCGCGTGCCGCGGGCGTGGGGCGAGGGCGGCGAGGTCATGGCCGAGGCGGCGCACACCCCGTTGTCCTATCCCACGGCGCTCGTCGTCGAGCGTGACTCGCTCGGCGAGCAGACCGAAGAGCTCGCCCGTGGGCTCCCGCGCCGCCCCCTCGTGCTCGGTGGATGCTGCTGTGCCCATACCGGAGCGATCCGCGGGCTCGCCCGCCGTCACGGAAGGCTCGGTGTCGTGTGGCTCGACGCCCACGGCGACCTGAACACGCCGGAGAGCTCGCCGTCCGGCAACGCGTGGGGCATGCCGCTCCGGGAAGCCCTCGACGCGGGTGATGTCGTGCCGGGGGACGTCGCCCTCGTCGGCGCTCGCGACCTTGATCCGTCGGAGCGTGCGTACGTCGAAGAGCACGGGATCGACGACGATCTCGAGCGCGCGCTCCGGGACGTCGACGCGGTCTATCTCGCGCTCGACCTGGACGTCCTCCAGCCCGGGCTCGTGCCGAGCTTCATGCCCGTCCCGGGTGGGCCGGGCCTCGACGAGGTCGAGGAGCTCGTTCGTCGAGCAAGCCGTCTCGGCCCCGTCGCCGGGCTCGGCCTGACCGGTCTCGCGTCCGGCGTCGAGCCCGCGACGCTCACCCGCTTCGCCGTCGCCGCGGGTCTCTAGCCGGCCTCGCGCGAGGCGCACCCTAAGATGCTCTGGATGTCCACGCCGCCTGGGCACATCGATGTCTCGATCGAGCACAAGCGGGCCGACCCGGCCCGGAGCGACGGCCGCGGTGACCACCCCAACACGTGTCCGACCTGCGGCTCCCACTACCGGGACGAGGAGCTCGCAGACACGCTGCGCGTCTGTCCCCAGTGCGGTCATCATTTCCCCGTCCGCGCGCCCGAGCGCATCGCCCAGCTCGCCGACCCGGGCACGTTCGACGAGGAGGACGCGGAGCTCCGCTCGGCCGACCCGCTCGAGTTCTTCGACCTGAAGCCGTACGTCGAGCGCCTGGCGGAGGCTGAGCTCCGCACGGACCTCGGTGACGCGATCCTCACCGGCCGCGCGGCGATCGACGGCCATGCCTGCCGGATCGCGGCGATGGACTTCTCGTTCATGGGCGGCTCGATGGGGAGCGTCGTCGGTGAGCGATTTGCGCGCGCCTGCGAGCGCTCGGCGGACGAAGGTGGCGTCGTCGTCTCCGTCGCGGCCTCCGGCGGCGCCCGCATGCAGGAGGGGATCCTGGCGCTGATGCAGTTGCCGAAGACCGTCGCCGCGGTGGGTGACCTGCAGGATGCGGGGGGCACGCTCCTGTCCGTGCTCGCCCACCCGACGACGGGCGGGGTCACGGCGAGCTTTGCGAGCCTCGGCGACGTGATCCTCGCGGAGCCCGGCGCGCTCACCTCCTTTGCCGGCCCGCGCGTCGTTGCGCAGACCACGCGAGAGAAGCTGCCCGACGACTTCGGCCTGGCCGAGTCGAACTACCGCTTCGGGCACGTGGACGCGGTGGTCGTGCGCAGCGAGCTTCGGTCGACGCTCGCGCGCCTTCTCCGGCTCTTCGGAGGCGCGCGGTGAGCAACGACGCGGAGCTCGGCCTCCGCGATCGCCTCGCCCAGCTCTCGGGCGTGAAGCTCCTGCGCGGGACGCGGCTCTCGACCGAGCTCCAGCGGCTCGAGCGGCAGCTCGAGCGGCTCCGCGACGACACCTCGGACGAGGAGATCTGGCGTCGCGTCGAGCTCGCGCGCCACGAGAAGCGCCCGTACACGCTCGACTACGTCGAGCGCCTCCTCGACGACTGGTTCGAGCTGCACGGCGACCGCGGCCGGATGGACGACAGGGCGATCGTCGCGGGGCTCGGGTCGCTCGACGGTCGGACCGTCGCCGTGATCGGCCATCAGAAGGGCCGCGATCTCAAGGAGCGGGCGATCCGCAACTTCGGGATGGCCAACCCGGAGGGCTACCGCAAGGCGATCCGTACGATGCAGCTCGCCGATCGCCACGGCTTCCCGATCGTCACGCTCGTGGACACGCCAGGCGCCCACCCCGGGATCGCGGCGGAGCAGCACGGCCAGGGCGGCGCGATCGCCCGCTCCCAGGCGTGCATGCTCCGACTCGGCGTGCCGACCGTCGCCGTCGTGATCGGCGAGGGCGGCTCGGGTGGCGCCGTCGCGATCGCGGTCGCCGACCGGGTGCTGATGCAGGAGAACGCGATCTACACCGTGATCTCACCCGAGGGCTGCGCTGCGATCCTCTGGCGTGACGCGGCGAAGGCGAAGAAGGCTGCGTCGGCGTTCAAGCCCGATGCAGCGCACTGCCTCGAGCTCCGCGTGATCGACGGCATCGTCCCCGAGCCCGCGGGCGGCGCGCACGCGGATCCGGACGCGGCCGCCGCGCTCCTGCGCGAGTCGCTCATCGCCCATCTCGACGATCTCGCCTCGCTCGCCCCGGACGAGCTCCGCCGCAGCCGGCGCGCGAAGTTCCGCTCGATGGGCGTCCTCGCCCACGTCTAGCGCGCGTCGAGACGAGGCACGAGCGTCCATCCACACTTTCCACAGGCTTATCCCCGGCCGCGAGATCCCGCTGACCAGGCAAATCGCGGCGTTCGTGACGATTCTGTGAACACCGCTGCCGCCGCATAGGATCGATCGATGGCACGGCTTTCGGACTACGAGCGCAAGCGCAACCGGTTGCGGACGCCCGAGCCCTTCGATGGAGCGGGCGCAGGAGGTGCGCCGTCCTTCGTCGTCCAGCGCCACGACGCGAGACGGCTGCACTACGACCTCCGCCTCGAGCGGGAGGGTGCGCTGGCGAGCTGGGCGGTGCCGAAGGGGCTCCCGCTCCGCGCGGGGGAACGTCACCTGGCCGTGCACGTCGAGGATCATCCGCTCGACTACGCGACCTTCGAGGGTGTGATCCCGGCCGGCCAGTACGGGGCGGGCACCGTCGAGATCTGGGACCGCGGTACGTACGAGCTCCTCGAGGAGAAACGCGACGGCGGCCTCACGTTCCGGCTCCACGGGCACCGGGTGCAGGGAGTGTGGACTCTCGTGCCGGCCCGCTTGGATGGGGACGAGCGCAACTGGCTCCTCCTCCGCAAGGAGGTCTCGGAGGCACCCGTGGCGGCCAGGCTCGAGCCGCAGCTCGCGACCTCGGTCGAGGTGCTTCCCAAGGGCACCGGGTGGCTCTTCGAGCCGAAGTGGGACGGCTACCGGGCGATCGTCTCGGTGGAGGGTGGCGAGGCCCGGCTGACGAGCCGGAACGGCACCGACCTGACCGAACGGTTCCGCGACGCCGCCCGGGCGGCGGTCAAGGCCGTGCGCTCGCCGTCGGCCGTCCTCGACGCGGAGGTCTGCGCTCTCGACGACCAGGGGGCGGCCCGGTTCGAGACGCTCCAGTCCGGAACCGGGCACCTCGTCCTGATGGTGTTCGACCTGCTCCGGCTCGACGACGAGCCAGTCCACGAGCGCCCGCTGCTCGAGCGGCGCGAGCTTCTCGAGGAGCTCCTCGATCCCGCCGTCACCGGTGTTCGCCTCTCGCCGGCGTTCGACGACGGCGAGGCGTTGCT
>JACDBY010000150.1 GCA_013694685.1 Actinomycetota bacterium | reverse complement strand
GGCGTAGACGCTGCGGGCGGCGTCGAGAAGCGCGCCCCGCCGCGCGCGGGCCGCGTCGTCGAGCGACCGCGCCGCGCGATCGAGGCGGCCAGCCGCAACCCGGGCGAGGAGGCGCACGTCGTCGGAGGAGAGATCGGGGGCGCGGGCGGCGAGCCACTCCTCGACCGCGCCGCGCGAGAGTCGTCGGAACGGCACGAGCTGGCAGCGCGAGCGGATCGTCTCGGGCAGCGGCCCGAGCTCGTCCGCGACGAGCACGAGAACCGCGTACGCGGGTGGCTCCTCGAGGTCCTTGAGAAGGCTCGCGGCGGCCTCGTCGTTCAGCCGGTGCGCATCGAGCAGGAGATAGACGCGCCGATCGCGCTCGAACGGTCGCATGTGGAGGTCGTGGTGGAGCTCGCGGATCGCGTCGATCCGGATCATCTCGCCGAGGGGCTCGACGACGCGGAGATCGGGATGGGAGCCGGCGTCGACCCGGCGCTCCTCACCCAGCAGCGCGGCGGCGAACGCGAGGGCGGCAGATCGCTTCCCGACCCCCGCCGGCCCGTGGAAGAGATAGGCGTGCGCGGGGTCGTCGGCGAGCGCCGCCTCGAGCAACCGCTTCGCCTCGCGCTGCTCGGGGACGTCAGCGAAGGTGGTCAAGCACCTCTCCTGCGATCGCGTCGACCTCGCGCTCGCCGTCGAGCACGACGTAGCGCTCGGGGAACCGCTCCGCGAGCTCGCGGTAGGCGCTCGCAACGCGCGACCAGAGCGCGATCCCGTCACGCTCGATCCGATCGCCGGTGGCACCGACCCGCGCCGCGGCCGTCTCGGCGCGCACCTCGACGAGGAAGGTGCGGTCGGGGACGAGACCGCCGACGACGGTGAGATTGAGCTCGAGCACCGTCTCGAGGCCGAGCCCCCGTCCGCCGCCCTGGTAGGCGACCGAGGAGTCGAGGTAGCGGTCGCAGACGACCGTCGCACCGCGCCCGAGCGCCGGTCGAATCAGCTGGTCGACGTGCTGGGCGCGCGCCGCGGCGTAGAGCGCCGCCTCGGCCCAGGGGGCGACGTGATCGCCGTGGAGGACGAGCTCCCGCACCTGCTCACCGAGCAGCGTCCCGCCCGGCTCCCGCGTCAGTACCACATCGCCGCCATAGCGCTCGAGCGTCGACGCGAGCATGTGTGCCTGCGTCGTCTTCCCGCTGCCGTCGATGCCCTCGAACGAGACGAACACCGGCAGGACGTTAGAGCATTCGCTCTAGGCTATTGCGATGCGTGCCCTCGTCACCGGCGGTGCCGGCTTCATCGGCTCGCACCTCGTCGACGCGCTCGTTGCCCGCGGTGACGACGTCGACGTCCTCGACGATCTCTCGACCGGTCGACCCGAGTACGTCCACGTCTCGGCGCGGCTCGTCGAGCACGACGTGCGCGAGCCGTTCGAGACGGACGCGGAGATCGTCTTCCACCTCGCTGCACAGGCCGACGTCGGCACCTCGATGGAGAGACCGTCGTTCGATTCCGAGGTCAATGTCGTCGGTACGGTGAACGCCCTCGAGGCAGCCCGCGGTGCGGGTGCCCACCTCGTCTTCGTCTCGACCGGCGGGGCGATCTACGGCGACGTCGACTGCCCGGCGCGCGAAGACGCACCCCTGCTCCCCGTCTCCGCCTACGGGCTTGCCAAGCGCGCGGCGGAGGTCTACGTCGACGGCTGGAACCGGATCCACGGGTCGGGCCACGTCGTCCTGCGCCTCGCGAACGTCTACGGCCCGCGACAGTCGGCCGCGCTCGAGGGCGGCGTCGTCGCGATCTTCCTCGAGCGGCTCGCTGCCGGGCTGCCGACCGCGATCTTCGGCGACGGCACGATCACCCGCGACTTCGTCCACGTCGACGATGTGGTCGCAGCGCTCCTCGTCGCAGGCGGACACCGGGGTGGGACGTTCAACGTGGGCACGGGACTCGAGACGTCGATCGCCGACCTCCATGCCATCTGCGAGGCCGCGCTCGGAGTGACAGCGCCGCCGGCACTCGAGTCACCGCGCGCCGGCGACGCGAAGCGCAGCGTGCTCGACACGAGCCTGGCCACGGGAGAGCTCGGGTTCACGGCGTCGGTGCCGCTTCGCGCCGGTATCGCCTCGACGCACGCGGCCGGGAAGGACTAGGGGCGCGACGGGCGAACCCGTCGGCGTCGTGGATCATCCTCTTCGCCTCGGGCCGGTCGAGCCGGCGGTGCGTCCCTGGCGCACGGCGACGCTCGTGATCGCCTCGCTCGCCGCGATCGAGCTCGTCCTGCTCGTGGTCGCCGGCAGCGCGCTGGTCTCGCGAGACGAGGCGAGGGCGACCGCGAAGACCGCGACGCCTGCGAAGACCGCGACGCCTGCGACGGCCGCCGTCGCCCGGAAGCTGCGGACCACGTCGGCTTCGGTCGGGAAGGTCGCGGTCGAGCTGCCGAGGCGTAGCGTCGAGGTCGTCGTCCTGAACGGCAACGGCAGGAAGGGCGCGGCCGCGGCGACCGCGTCGCGCGTCTCCCGCCGTGGGTACCGCATCGGGCTCGTCGGCAACGCCGCCAGCCACGACTACCCGCGGTCGATCGTCATGTACCGACTCGGCTTCGCCGCCGAAGGCAAGCGACTGGCACGCGACCTCGGCGTGCCGATCGTCTCGCCGCTCGACGGCATGCGTCCCACTCAGCTCGCCGGCGCGCACGCAGTTCTGATCCTCGGGTCGTAGCCTCTCCCAGCCCTCAGCGCTCGCAGGCGCCGTCGTCCACCGCCTCACGGGCGTCGTCGAGCGGGCCGTCCGGTGGCCAACGGCTCGATCTCGGATCGAGCGTGTAGGACGCGTTGAACGCCTGATACGCGGCGCACAGGTCGCCCGTCGCCAGGGTGTGGTAGAGCCCGAGGGCGTACCACGTGTCGGGATTCTCCGGCTGCAGCTCGGTCGCCTCCTCGTACCACGCAACGGCCCGCGCCTCGTTGCCGGCGACGTCGGCCGCGGTCGCGAGCGCCTCGAGCGGCGCGAGCGAGAGCGGGTCGAGCC
>JACDBY010000345.1 GCA_013694685.1 Actinomycetota bacterium | reverse complement strand
TGCGATCATTGGGAACGGGTGTTCTATCGAACACACGTTCGCATGTCAAGGTGTCGGCGCGCGCGTGTTCTCGAGTTCGTAGAGGACAGGGAGGTGCCTGGCTGAAGCCAGACACCGTTGTTCGTGGAATCAGCGGCGGGCGGCGCGAAAGCACTCAGTGAGGTACGGGACGCGGACGACGCCGTCCCGGGCGCGCTCGGCAAAGAGATCGTCGACCCGCTGGAGGATCGGCTCGCGTTCCTCCTCGGGAAGGATCGCGCAGTAGCTCCGCGAGAGGACGAGCTCGCGCATCGTCGTGCGGTCGACCTGCTGCGCATGCTCGAAGACGGCGCGCTCGACCGTGCCGTAGAGACCGCTTCGCTCGATCGGCTCGATCGCGCCGCGATCGAGCCCGGTGCGGCCGACGATCGCGTCGCTCAACTCCTCGACCCAGATCTCGCTCTCGTCGCGCATGTTCCAGACGAGCGCGACCCTGCCGCCCGGACGCAGGACGCGCGCGATCTCGACGAGCCCCAGCTCGTGGTCGAACCAGTGGAACGCCTGCGCGCAGGTGACGACATCGGCCGACGCATCGGGGAGCGGAATCGCCTCCGCCCCACCCGTGAGCGTCCGCACGTCGGGAAGGTTCGCCCGAAGCTGGGCGAGCATCTCCTCGAGCGGCTCGACCGCCGTCACCCGGTGGCCGAGGGCGGCCAGCGACCTCGTCAGCTTCCCTGTCCCCGCGCCCAGGTCGACGACGTCGCCCGGGGTGCTCCCGGCAAGCCAGGCGACGGCCGCCTCCGGATAGCCCGGCCGCGACCGCTCGTAGGCATCGGCGACGCCCCCGAAGGACGCCGCCTGTTTCCTCCGCTCGTCGAGATCTGACATGACACGAGCCTAGTCACCTCCGCGGCTACCCTCGCCCCGTGCGTGAACGTGCGCTCGGCCTCTTCGTCCTCGTGCTCGCCGTCGCAGGATGCTCGGGCGAGACGACGGCGGCCGGGCCTCTCGACTACGACGAGAGCCAGCCTCTCGAGCTGACCCAGCCGGCCGAGACGCGTGACGGGGAGATCGTCGTCCGTGACCTGTCCTACGCGAGCGGCACCGACCGCATCGCGGCCTATCTCGTGTTCCCGGCCGCCGGCGACGACGACCTACCCGGTGTCGTCCATCTCCACGGCTCAGGCGGTGACCGGGAGCAGATGCTCGCCTCCGCGAAGCTCCTCGCGCAGCAGGGGGCGGTCGCGCTGACGCTCTCGGCGCCGTCGCAGCAGAGGACGCAGCCTGCAGGTCTCTCAGCCGCCGACAGCATCCGCTGGCAGCGTGACGAGACCATCGCGGACGTCGTCGCCGCCCGGCGCGGGCTCGACGTGCTCGAGGCGTACGAGCGCGTCGACGACGAGCGCCTCGGTCTCCTCGGCTTCAGCCTGGGCGGTCGTCTGGCGACCCTGGTCGCGGGCGTGGACGAGCGCGTCCGCGCCACGATCCTCATCTCCGCCGGCGCGGCGCCGGTCTCGGAGTACGTCGACGCCGCTCCCGCCGAGCTGCGCGACGACGTCCGGGAGGTGCTGCCTGCGATCGACCCGCTCTCGTACGTCGGGGAGATCACGGGCAGCCTTTTCATCCAGATCGGGCGCACCGACTCGGTCGTTCCCCAGGACGCGCTCGAGAACGTCGTCGACGCCGCACCCGACGGGACGCGCGTCGTGCGGTACCAGACCGATCACGGGTTGGACGCGAAAGCCGAGCGAGACCGAGTCGACTGGCTGGTCGACGAGCTCCGGCTCGACCGATAGGCCATGACCGAGTCGGTTCCGTCGACGCGTCAGGCGAGCTCGCGGGCGCGAGCGACCAGCATCGTCTCTGCGGCCGACTCGCGCTCCCGTGCCGCCTGACTCCAGCTTTCGTGCTCCTTCAGCGTCGCGTGGAGCTCGTCGAGCATCGCGTGTATGGCGGCCGCCGAGGACGATCCCGCCTGGCGGCGTGCTGCGGCACAGGCCGCGGGGTCGAGCGCGTCCCGGAG
>JACDBY010000337.1 GCA_013694685.1 Actinomycetota bacterium | reverse complement strand
GCGCGAGTGGGGATCGTCGCTGCCGTGCTCGCGAGCCTCCACCCGTACCTCGTCTGGCACGACGTGCACGTCAACCGCGAGATCCTGGACACGCTGCTCGCGGCGGCGCTCGTGCTCACGACGCTGGTGGCCGCCGAAAGGCTTGTGTTGTTCCAACACAAGCGCTCGACGGATCGCGGAACCGTGCCCGTTGGCGGGGAGCTTGTGTCCAAAGCGCACAGGGTCTTCTGGCGGCGCGCGTGGTTCTGGGGAGCGATCGTCGGCGCCCTCCTCGGGCTCGCGATCCTCGGCAACTCGCGACTCGTGCTCCTACCGCTCGTCGTCCTCGGGTTCCTCGCCTGGCGGCGCCGCTCGGCGCGGACGATCGCCGCCCTCGTCGTCGCGGGCGCGGCCGCCGCCGCCCTCGTGCTGGCGCCGTGGGTCGTCCGAAACGAGGTCTCCGTCGGCTGCTACGCGATCACGACCGACACGCGCGCGCTCTGGAAGGCGAACAACCCGGCGACGTACGATCTCCTCGCGGCCGGCCAGTGGATCGACGACGTCCCGAACATCCCCGGCGCGCCGCTCTCGCCGGAGTTCCAGGCGGCGATCTTCCTCGACCGCGGCGAGCTGATCGCGGTCGACGAGTGCGCGCAGATGCGCTTCTACCGCGGGCTCGTGACGGAGTTCTGGCGTGAGCAGCCCGGCGAGAAGGGAAAGCTCGCGGTGCAGGCGGCAGGGATGCTCTGGAACCCGACCTTCAGCGTCGAGCGCGAGGAGCGAAGCCGGGGGCTCGTCGGCGTCGCGAAGGACTGGGGGGAGCCGCTCTACATGGGCGCCCTCTACGCACTCGCCGTCGTCGGGCTCTTCCTCGTCTCGCGCGCGTTCGCCGTCCTTGCCGTCGCGCTCCTCGCCTACAACACGCTTGCGGCGATGGTCTTCGTCGGCAACGTCCGCTACCGCGTTCCCTGGGACTTCCTGCTCGCGCTGCTCGCCGCCGTCGCGCTCGAGCGGCTGTGGCGGCGGTGGCGTCCAGCGTGAGAGTCGTTCACGTCCACCGGATGCGCGGGATCGGCGGCTCGGAGCGGCACCTGCTGACGTTGCTGCCCGCACTGCGGGCGCTCGGCATCGACGCACGGTTCGTCGGGCTCGACGACCTCGACGGCTGGGATCCGCAGCCCTTCTACGACGAGCTCGACCGCAGCGGGGTGCCGTACGCGCGCTTCGGCGCCGCTCGCGGTCTGAGGGGCGCGCTCGGGGACGCGGAGATCGTCCACACGCATCTCGTCCACGCGGACGTGCTCGGCGCGCTCGTCCGGGGACGCCGGCTGCTCGTCTCGACGAAGCACAACGACGATCCGTTCCGCACCGGCCCGTTCCGCTTCGTCGAGCGCGCGCTCACGCGGCGCGCGGCCCGCGCGATCTGCATCACCGAGGCGCTGCGCCGGTTCAACGTCGAGCGAGTCGGTCTGCCGGCGGAGAAGCTCGCCGTCGTCCCTTACGGTCTGGACGAGCCGCCGGCGGCGTGGGGGTCGAACGAGCTCGAACTGCCCGAGGGGAAACTCGTCGTCGCGATCTCGCGGCTCGTGCGGCAGAAGGGTCTCGACGTCGCGGTCGAGGCGCTGGCCGGGATCGACGCGACGCTCGTCGTTCTCGGAGAGGGGCCTGAGCGCGCGCGGCTCGAAGCGCTCGCCCGAGCGCGCGGTGTTCGACTGCTGCTGCCCGGTCGCGTAGGCGACGTGGCGGTGGTGCTGCGGCGTGCGGACGTCCTCGTCCATCCCGCCCGCTGGGAGGGCTTCGGGCTGGCGCTCCTCGAGGCGATGCTCTGCGGGCTGCCGGTCGTCGCGACGAGCGTCAGCTCGATCCCCGAGATCGTCGTCGACGGCGAGACGGGAGTGCTCGTCCCGCCCGACGACCCGGCCGCCCTCGCGGCTGCTCTCACGCGTGTCCTCGCCGACCCCGGCGAGCTGGGCGTCCGTGGTCTCGCCCGAGCCCGGTCGGAGTTCTCGGTCGCGGCGATGGCCGAGCGGACAGTGCAGATCTACGTTGACGAAACCCAGCGGCGGGCCGCGAAGCGGCCCCTTTAGGGATCTTCGCGCGATGAGCATCCGCTTCTGCGGATGCTCATCTTGCGCAGCGACTCAAAATAGAGCAGCTCCGTGCGGTCGGTGCACCGCTCCTCGAGGAAGCGGCCGAGCGCGCGCTCGCGGCCGGCCTCGCCCATCGCCCGCGCCCGCTCCGGGTTGGACGCCAGCTCCACGATTGCACGGGCGAGCGGCTC
>JACDBY010000326.1 GCA_013694685.1 Actinomycetota bacterium | reverse complement strand
AGGACGAGCTCGCGTTCGACGATCGCGGCGAGTACCTCGCTCGAGCGACGCACGTCGTCGTTCCGCACCATGTAGCGGAACTCGTGGGCTTGCTCGAGCTGGTGGCGGGCGATCATGATGCGGTTCTCGATCTCGCCGGTCGACTCGGTCGCCCGCTCCCGCAGCCGCCGCTCGAGCTCCTCGACGTCGGCCGCGATGAAGATCGTGCACGCTCCGGGCACCTCGGCCTGAACACGGCGCGCACCGTCGAGCTCGAGCTCGAGGACGCAGACCCGCCCCTGCTCCGCGATCCGCTCCATCTCCGAGCGCAGCGTCCCGTATCGCTTGTGCGAGACGTACTCGACCCACTCGAGAAAGGCGCCGGTCTCGACGCGGGCCGTGAACTCGTCCTCGGCGAGGAACCAGTACTCGCGGCCGTTCTCCTCGCCGGGTCGCTGCGGGCGCGTGGTCGCGGAGACCGCGACCTCGAGCTCGGGCAATCGCTCGAGCAGCACGCGGATGAGTGTGCCCTTCCCCGCGCCGGAGGGTCCGGTGACGACGAACACGGGCCGCACGGCGGATGTCCGGCCCGCGCGGCCGGACGTCACCTCTGGTGGAAGAGATTCACGAGCTCGCCGCGCTGACGCTCAGAGAGGCCGCCGACGGTCTTCGACTGGCTGATGCGGCACTGGTTCAGAAGACGCGCTGCCTTCACCCGGCCGAACTTCGGCACGGCCATGAGCATGTCGAACACCTTGGCCGTCGAGACGAACTCGGGCGGATCGAGGAGGATCTCCTCGATGTGCGTGCGGCCCTCTTTCAGATCCCTCTTCAGCCGGGCACGCCTGACCCGGATGTCGTTCGCACGCTGCAGGGCCTCCATCCGTTGATCGAGCGAGCGGGCAGGCGCCTGCGCATGCGTCTTCGAGGTGATCATAGAGCGCACGAGTCTAGCACCGTGCGCGGGTGAATCAAGCGGTACCGTTTTCCGCAATTTGCAGAGATTATTCAGAACCGACAACAGATCGGCCCCGTGCGTCGAGGGGATCGTCGAACCCGCGCCTGGCCGCCTCGGTCGCCAGCTCGTCCCGGATGCGGCCGGCTGCCGCCGGGTCGGCGAAGAGCACTGTCCCGAGTGCGACGGAGCTCGCTCCGACTGCGACGAGCTCCAGCGCATCGAGACCCGTGGCGACCCCGCCCATCCCGACGATCGGCACATCCACGGCAGACGCGCAGGCGTGGACGCAGGCGAGCGCGATCGGCTTGAGCGCCGGGCCCGAGTAGCCGCCGACCGCCCGGGCGAGTCTCGGCCGGAGGCCCTCGTCGAGCGCGAGGCCGCGGATCGTGTTCACGAGCGAGAGCCCGTCGGCGCCCTCGGCGACGACGGCGCGGGCCGACGCTGCGATGTCCCACTGGGCCGGGGAGAGCTTGGCGTAGAGCGGCTTGCGCGTCGCGCCGCGGGCGGCCGCAACGAGCGCCGCCGCGGTCTCGGGCGCCTCTTCGACGTTCGGGCACGAGAGATTGAGCTCGAACGCGGTGACCGCGTCTTCCTCGTCGAGCCGTGCGCAGGACACCGCGAAGTCGTCTGCCGAGAAGCCGCCGATCGACACCCATAGCTCCGTTCCGAGCGCTGAGAGGCGTGCCAGCTGGTGATCGACGAAGTTGTCCAGGCCGGGTCCCTGGAGACCGATCGAGTTGAGCATGCCGTGCTCCGTCTCGGCGATCCGCACGGGCGGGTTGCCTCGACGCGGCGAGGGCGTGATCGTCTTCGTCACGAAGATGTCGAGTGTTCGCGCGACCTCGGGCGCGGCGAGCGCGTCGAGGCAGCCGGACGCGTTGAGGAGTGGTACGCCCATCACCGTGGCGCCCGACCGGTCTGAGCCCACATCACGGCGTGGCCTCCATCGTAGGGGCCGGACCTGTCCGGCCCTGCTCTCCGCCGGAGGCGCAGAGCACCGGGCCCTCGAGACAGAGACGCACGTACGCGCCGTCCCGCCCGACGACACAGCCGTAGCAGGCGCCGTAGCCGCAGGCCATCGGCGCCTCGTGGGCGAGCTGGGCGCCGGGAACGAGCGTCGCGATCGCGTCGAGCATCGGCTCGGGTCCGCACGCGAGCACGTCGCCCGGATCGTCCGGCAGGGCCTCGG
>JACDBY010000310.1 GCA_013694685.1 Actinomycetota bacterium | reverse complement strand
GCCACGCCCCGGTTACCAGGCTCCGAGGCGGAGCTCCAAGTGCCTAGCTCCAGGGCGTGGCTTTCAGCCGCGCCTCTGCATTTCCGCGACCCTCAATGAGCCTCGGAGGCAACGGCCCCGTCGGGTGTCCCCTTCGCCCCCTCGTGCGCTCCTGCGGGAGCGCTGCGCAGCAGCGTCGCGCCGAGCGCTGCGGCCCCGATCGCGAAGAGCGCGCCGACGAGGAAGGCGACGTGGTAGCCGCCGGTCAGCGCGGCCGCGTTGCTCTCGCCCGAGCCGAGCAGGGAGTCCGTCCGTGAGGCGGCGAGACTCGCGAGCACGGCGAGGCCGAGTGCGCCGCCCATCATGAACGCGGTGTTGACGACACCCGATGCAAGTCCGGCGTCCTTCGGCTCGACGTCGCTCATCGCCGCGAGGAGCAGCGGATTGAAGGCCATCCCCGCACCGAGCCCGAGCAGGATCATGCTCGGCAGCACGTCGACGACGAAGTTCCCGTCGACCGGCGCCCGCGCGAAGAGCGCGAGGCCGACCGCCGCGAGCGAGAGCCCGACCCCGAGCGGGAGCCTGATCCCGTAGCGCAGCACGAGCTTCGCCGAGAGACCGACCGAGAGCGCGCCCATCACCAGGTTCCCGGGCAGGAAGGCGAGCCCCACCTCGAGCGGGCTGTACCCGAGCACGAGCTGCAGGTAGAGCGCCGAGAGGAAGAACCACGCGAACATCGCACCCGCCCAGAGGATCCCGACGACGTTCGAGACCGAGACGTTGCGGATCCGGAAGATCGAGAGTGGCATCAGCGGCGCCGAGACACGGGCCTCGATCGCGATGAACACCACGAGCAGCACCACGCCGGCGCCGAGGAAACCGAGCGTCTGCGCGGAGAGCCATCCCTCCCGATTGCCGTTCACGATCGCGTACACCGCGACCATCAGCGAAGCGGTGACGGTCAGCGCACCGACGACGTCGATCTGCCGGTTCTCGGAGCGCTCGAAGGCGGACGGCACGAGCCGGAGCGTCAGCACGAGCACCGCGATGCCGACCGGGACGTTGACGAGGAAGATCCAGTGCCAGTCGAGGAGGTCGGTCAGCACACCGCCGAGGAGGACGCCGATCGAGCCGCCGCCCGAGGCGACGAACCCGAAGATCCCCATCGCCTTCGCGCGGTCGGCTGGCTCGGTGAAGAGCGTCATCATCAGCGAGAGGGCGACCGCCGAGACGACGGCGCCACCGACTCCCTGTACCGCGCGTGCTGCGATCAGGACACCCTGGGTGGTGGCGAGACCGCAGGTGATCGAGGCGAGCGTGAAGAGCGCGATCCCGGCGAGGAAGAGCCGCCGGTGACCATAGAGGTCGCCGAGCCGACCGCCGAGCAATAGGAACCCGCCGAACGTCAGCAGATAGCCGTTCACGACCCAGGCGAGCGATTCCTCGGAGAAGCCGAGGTCCTCGCGGATCGACGGGAGGGCAACCCCGACGATCGTCACGTCGAGCACGATCATCAGGTCGCCGAGGCAGAGCACGTAAAGCGCGAGCCAGCGAGTACGGCTATCGGTCGTCATGGGTCCTCCTTCGTCGTCTCACCCTCAGACGCGAGCCGTGCCCGGAACTCATCGGTGCGGCGACCTCCTGTCCGCTTCCCGCTCGACGCGGTCAGGCCTGATCGACGAGCGCGATGATGTTCCCCGCCGTGTCCTTGAACCAGGCGCCTCGCATCCGTCCCATCGTGTGCAACCGGCGACGCGGCCATCCGGCTGCTACGGTCGCGGAGCCCGGTCGCGCTAGGTGGGGAGTCAGCGGTTCCCTGAACCCGAAATCCGCTCCAGCGGGGCCGAACGCCGTCCGAGGGCGGTGGTCATGGGTATGGGTCACCGATACGTGGCGTTGACGGTCGGGTCCCGCGCACTGGGAGCGTTCGAACCGCGTCAGATCCGGAAGGAAGCAGCGCTAAGGACTCCCTCTCAGGTGCCGCGGTACCGCCCGACCCGAGCAGGCGGCGGTGGCACCACCCGAGATCGCCCGCACGACGACGGAGCGCGTGGCCGGGCATAGTCGTTGTCGAAGCGACCCGCGATTCCCCGGACGCGGTGTCGCACGCGGACGAACGCTCCTCTCTACGATGAGCACGTGACGGCGCTCTACCGCACGTACCGGCCGCTCGATTTCACGCAGGTCGTGGGGCAGGACGTCGTCGTTCGCACGCTTCGCAATGCGATCGGCTCGAATCAGGTGCGTCAGGCGTACCTCTTCGCCGGCCCGCGCGGCACGGGAAAGACGTCGATGGCGCGGATCCTCGCGAAGGCACTGAACGCCGAAGGCGGGCCGAGCGCCGACTTCGACCCGACGACGCGCATCGCCCGGACGATCGCGGACGGGACCGCGCTCGACGTCGTCGAGATGGACGCCGCCTCCCAGCGGGGCATCGACGAGGTGCGTGAGATTCGCGAGCGCGCGATGCTCCAGCCGGTCGAGGGCGGCTACAAGGTCTACATCGTCGACGAGGCGCACCAGCTCACGACCGCGGCCTGGAACGCCCTCTTGAAGCTCATCGAGGAGCCGCCACCCCACCTTGTCTTCGTCTTCTGCACGACGGAGCAGTCCAAGGTGATCCCGACCGTCCGCTCGCGCTGCCAGACGTTCGTCTTCCAGCGCCCCCGTCTGCAGGAGCTCATCACGGCGCTCCGTCGCGTCTGCGAGGGCGAGCAGATCGACGCGCCGGACTCGGCGCTCTCGCTCATCGCACGTGGAGCGGGAGGGTCGTTCCGCGACGCCATCTCGACGCTGGATCAGCTGGCGGCCGCGACCGGCAAGCAGATCTCGGTGCAGGACGTCCTCCAGCTCGGGACCGCGGTCGAGGAGGACATCCTCTTCCGCCTCTGCGACACGGTCGTCGATCGCGACGTCGCGGGAGCGCTCGTGCTCCTCGAGGAGCTCGCGGAGCGCGGTCAGGATCTCGGGCAGCTTACGAAGGAGCTGCTCGAGCACCTGCGCCAGCTGCTGCTCGTGCAGCACCTGGGGCACGTGCCCGACTCGCTGCCGCTCACCGAGGAGTCGCGCGATCGGCTCCGCGAGCAGGCGAACCAGCTGCCGGAGCCCACGGTACTACGGCTGATCGACCTGCTCGCCGTCGTGCTCGACGACGAGCGCCAGGGCGCCGACCCACGCCTTCCGCTCGAGCTCGCGCTCGTGAAGGTGACCCGGCCGCACGCGGATCTCGCCCGTGAATCGCTCGTCCATCGGGTGGAAGTGTTGGAATCCCGCGTGCATGCCGGTGTTCCCGCCGTGGAGCCGTGGGGCCCCTCCCCCGTTCCCACGCCCGCGGCGGGCCCGGCACCTGACGTCGCCACGTCCGGCCCAGAGCCGGCGGGCGTCGATCCGACCGCGCCCGACGTCTCCCTCGAGCAGCTGCAGGACGCCTGGTCGCGCAGCGTGCTCCCGGCGGTCCAGGAGCGCTCGATCCCCGTCGCGACGCTGCTCGGCGAGGCGACGCCGACCGAGCTCAACGCGGACACCGTCACCCTCGGTTTCCCGTCCGGCGCAGGGTTCCACCGAAAGCAGGTGGACGAGCCGCGCAACCTCGCGCTCGTCCGCGACGCCCTCTTCGAGATCACCGGCCGCCGCCTCACGGTGGTGACGGCGATCACCGAGGGGGAGGGAGGGAACGGCGAAGCGCACGAGACCCCTCTTGGCGAGGACAACCTCATCGCACTGCTCCAAAGCGACCTGAACGCAACCGAGGTGGAGGAGACCGAATGAAGCTCGATATGAATGCCCTGATGAAGCAGGCGCGCGAGATGCAGGAGCAGATGGCGCGCGCACAGGAGGAGGCCAAGACCGAAGTCTCCGAGGCATCCGCCGGTGGCGGCATGGTGACCGTCAAGGCAAACGGCGCCGGTGAGCTCGTCGAGATCGCGATCGATCCTCGCGCCGTCGACCCGGACGATCCCGAGCTCCTCGCCGACATGGTGCTGGCCGCTGCGAACGAGGCGCTTCGCGCGGCGACACAGCAGGTCGAGGCGAAGCTCAAGAGCCAGATGCCCGACCTGGGCGGCTTGGGTCTCCCGGGCTTCCCCGGCGCGTAGCTCGAGCACGCACGCCCGCGCCTGTGCTCCTCGCCGACCTCGCCCGCACCTCCGAGACCGTCGCCTCGACGAGCGCGCGCTCGGGGAAGATCGAGGCGCTCGCGTCCACGCTCGGCGAGTTGCGACCACAGGAGGTCGCGATCGCGGTCGGGTTCCTCGCCGGGACGCTCGAGCGGCTCGGGGTGGGCTATGCCGCGCTCCGCGACCTTCCGCCCCCCGCGACCGAGCCGACACTCGACCTGCACGAGGTGGCCGATGCGCTCGAGCGTATCGGCGCTGCCGCGGGAGCCGGCTCGCAGGGGACGCGGCGACGGGAGCTCGAGTCGCTCTTCCGCCGCGCCACCGAGGCCGAGCAGCGGTTCGTCCGGGGCCTGCTGCACGGCGAGCTGCGGCAGGGTGCGCTCCAGGGGGTGATGATCGAGGCGGTGGCTCGCGCGGCAGAGGTTCCCGCCCGAGACGTGCGTCGGGCGACGATGCTCGCCGGTGGCCTCGACCGGGTCGCGGAGGCCGCGATCGCAGACGGGCTCGAAGGCCTGGCCACGTTCCGGCTCGAGCTCTTCCAGCCGGTGCTGCCGATGCTGGCAAAGACGGCGACGACCGTCCGGGAGGCGCTCGTGACCGCCGGGCCGGCGGCCGTCGAATGGAAGCTCGACGGCGCACGACTCCAGATCCACCGGCAGGGCGACGACGTCCGCGCGTACACCCGGAGCCTCGCCGAGGTCACCGCCCGCCTTCCGGAGGTCGTCGCGGCGATCCGCGCGCTACCCGTCGGATCCGCGATCCTCGACGGCGAGGTCATTGCTCTCCGGCCGGACGGCCGGCCCCATCCGTTCCAGGAGACGATGGGCCGCTTCGGCTCGGCGAATGGTGACGGCGACGCCATGCCGCTGAGCGTCTTCCTGTTCGACTGCCTGCGGGTCGAGGACGAGGACCTGCTCGACCGGCCCTCGGCCGAGAGGATTGCGGCGCTCGAGGCGTTCGTCCCGGCGTCCCTTCGACCCGCGCGCCTCGTCACCGACGATCCGGTGGCCGCGGATCGCTTCCTCGAGGAGGCGCTGGCCCAGGGCCACGAGGGCGTGATGGTGAAGTCGCTCGACGGCCTCTACGAGGCCGGTCGCCGCGGCGGCGGATGGCTCAAGGTCAAGCCCGCACGCACCCTCGACCTCGTCGTCCTCGCCGCCGAATGGGGCCACGGGAGACGGCAGGGAAAGCTCAGCAACCTCCACCTCGGCGCGCGTGATCCCGTGAGCGGCGACTTCGTGATGCTCGGCAAGACGTTCAAGGGGATGACGGACGCGATGCTCGCCTGGCAGACCGAGCATCTGCTCACGCTCGCGACCGAACGCGATGGGCACGTCGTCCACGTGCGGCCAAAGCTCGTCGTCGAGATCGCCTTCGATGGTGTCCAGTCGAGCGCGCGCTACCCGGGCGGTCTCGCGCTCCGGTTCGCGCGCGTGAAGGGGTACCGGCCCGACAAGTCCGCGGCCGACGCCGACACCGTCGACACCGTGCGCACGATCCGCGACGGTGGCCCAGAGGGCCCGTCCGGAGGCGGGGGATAACGTGACGGCGTGCTGAGTCCCGCGGTCGACAATCTTGTCGCGCAGCTCACGCGCCTGCCGGGCATCGGCACGCGAACCGCACAGCGGCTAGCCTTCCACCTGCTCGCGGCGCCGGCGGACGAGGCGAACGCGATCGGGCTCGCGATCGCCGACGTGAAGGAGCGCGTGCGTCCCTGCCGGGAGTGCGGCAACCTGACCGAGGAGGAGCTCTGTGCGGTCTGCTCCGACCCGCGTCGCGATCGGACGGTGATCTGCGTCGTCGAGCAACCGGTCGACGTCCTCTCGTTGGAGCGGACGCACGAGTACCGTGGTCTCTACCACGTGCTCGGAGGTGCACTTTCACCGCTCGACGGTGTCGACCCGGGCGACCTGCGGATCAGCCTGCTCGTCGATCGCGTTCAGAACGGCGTCGAGGAGGTCGTGCTCGCGACGAATCCCACGATGACGGGCGAGGCGACCGCCGCCTACCTCGCCGACCGGCTCCGCGACCGGGTCGCGGTCACACGCCTCGCGAGCGGCCTTCCGGTCGGTGGCGACCTCGAGTACGCCGACGAGGTGACGCTGGGGCGAGCACTCGTCGGTCGCCGACCCGCGTAGGCGCGCAGGGACTTCCGGGCGTCGGCTAGAACACAGAGCGATGGACACGGAAGTACGGATCGGTGTGGTCGGGGCGACGGGTGCCGTCGGTACCGTCACACTCGCCCTCCTCGCAGAACGGGGCTACGAGCATGTCCGCGCGTTCGCCTCGGCCCGTTCGGCGGGCTCTAAGCTGCCGTTCGGTGGCGACGGGCTCGTCGTCGAGGAGGCAACGCACGAGGCACTCGGCGCAGGCGACGTCGATCTCTTCCTGTTCTCAGTCGGAACCACCGCAAGCCGCGCGCTCGTGCCCGTCGCGGCTCGCGCCGGAGCGATCTGCGTCGACAAGTCGTCGACCTACCGGCTCGTCGACGGCTATCCACTCGTCGTCCCGGAAGTGAACGGTGCGCGTGCCGTGGAGGCCCTCGACGGCGACCGCATCGTCGCGAACCCGAATTGCTGCACGATCCCGCTCACGTGCGTGCTGAAGCCGCTCCATGACGAGGCCGGCCTCGCGCGCGTGCATGTTTCGACGTACCAGTCGGTCTCCGGCGCGGGTGCCCAGCGGATGACCACGCTCGGATACGAGCCCCCGGGCGAGCACGACCTCACGATGGACTGGACCTGGGAGGGCGACGAGTCGGACGAGGAGGCGAAGCTTCGGGCAGAGACGCGAAAGATCCTCGAGCTGCCTCAGCTGCCGATCTCCGCCACCTGCGTCCGCGTGCCCGTGATGATCGGTCATTCCGAGGCCGTGTGGGTCGAGCTCGAGTCAGCGCTCGCCGCCGAGGACGCCGCCGAACTCCTCCGCGGTGCGCCCGGCCTGCGTGTGCTCGACCTTCCGGAGGTGCCGACACCGCGGTCAGCGGCAGGCTCCGACGACGTGCTCGTCGGGCGTATCCGACGCGACCAGGCGACGGAGAACGGCCTCGCGCTCTACCTCTCGTGCGACAACCTGCGGAAGGGCGCAGCCCTGAACGCGATCCAGATCGCAGAGCTCCTGCTGGCCGGCGTCTCCGTCCGCGTCTAGATCGTCACGGGCCGGGCACGGGTGCAGGCGCGGGGGTGAAAGCCTCCTGCACGACGCGCAACACCTTGGCCCGCCGGCCCTCCTCGACCGGCGCGAGCCCGCCGAGCTCGAGCCGGCAGAGCTCGACTCGCCCTTGGGCGCGGACGGTCGTGAACCCGAACTCATCGAGGAAATCGCGTGGGAAGACGGTGCGATGGACGAGGAAGCGCTCCTCGATCGTCTCATTCTCCGGATAGCGGTATGCGAACGCCTCGAGCGCGCCGGCGCCTCGGTCGCGCGACTCTCCGATCGCTGCGAGGAGCAGCGACTTCTCGGCCCACTCCGCGGCCCCGCTGGCGAGATAGGAGCACGTGACGAGCACCGCATCGTCCGAGGCGGGACCCGCGGGGAGGTCGGCCGCGCGGGGAAAGAGGTGAGACGGGCCGTACTGCAGCGAGCCGAGGTGACGCCCGCCCTCGTCGAGGTAGAGCGTTCCCCACTCTCCCCAGTCCTCCTCTGCCCGCTCCATCCACCGCTCCTTCGACGCGGTGCGGTTCCCGCGCGACTGCCACCACACGCAGTCCTGGCAGACGGCAGGGGCCGAGCGGACGGTGCCACGGGTGAGACCTGAGACGCCTGCGCGCATGTCAGGCGACCGCTGCGACAATGACGTCGACGGCGACCTTAGGCAGCTTGGCGGTGCGCGCCACGTACTCGGCCACGCGTCGCTGCACGGAAGTACCGACCTCGGGCGCGCGGGCTCCCCAGGCGAGGCAGACATGCACCTCCAGCGCGAACGCGCCGTCCGCCTCGGTCACGCGGACGCCGTGGTGGCGCCGCGCCCCTTCGACGAGGTTCCGGACACCCTGGACATCGCGCGCGCCATCCGCCGCATACGAGGCGAGCACGTCATGAGCGATGACAGCGTCCACCACGCCTCAGTCTAGAGCCCGTCGCAAGACCAGCTCCGTCACCTCGGGGCGGGCGAAGAACCGCAGCGGCACGAAGGTCGTCCCGGTGCCGGGCGAGACGTGCATCGACCCGGCGGGCGTGCGGTAGAGACCCGCGACGAGACGTTCCCGCGGATGGGCGAGCGCGACGCGCTTGCCGGGGAAGGGAAGGCAGATCTGACCCGCATGGAGATGCCCCGCGAGGATCAGATCGAACGACCCGGTCGGGATCCCTCGGACGATCCCCGGGAAGTGGCAGAGGAGGATCCGTAACGCGGCCCCCGGCTCGAGCCGCGCGTGGGGCTTCGCAAACCGCCCGCGATAGCTCTCGGGGTCGACGCCCACGATCGCAATCGGCCGGCCGCGCAGCTCGATCGTCTCGAGCTCGTCCCGGAGGAGCCGGGCACGCTCGAGGTCTTGGAGCTCGGCCGCCCGGGAGAAGGGGTCGCGCGTGACCGCGACGTCGTGGTTTCCGAGGACGACGAACGGCCGCTCGAGGCGTGACAGCAACTCGCGCAGCCGCGGCTCGCCGCGGGGGTGCGAGACGAGATCGCCGGTGACGCAAACGAGGTCGGGCTGCCTCTCGACGACCCAGTCCACCGCCCGCGCGCTCGCGCCATTCCCCCGCGAGAGCGGCGCGCCGAGATGGAAGTCGGAGAGATGGCCGATCCGCAGCCCGTCGAGTGCCTCCGGCAGCCCGTCGAGGCGCACGTCGAGCACGCGCGTTCGCAACCACCCGGCCTCGAACCACCCGTACGCAATGAGACCGGCAGCGAACGCGAGAATGACGATCAGCAGCGTGAGCACCGCAGCACTGTAGAGAGCAGGTGTCTCGCTGAAGCCAGACACCGATCCGGGGCCACTTCGTGGCTGGCGTCAGCCAGACACGTGCCCTACAGAGCCAACTTCTCCAGCACCGGCTCCATCGACACCACGTGGCGCCGGAAGCGGAGCTCGGAGTCGGCGAGCCCCGCGGCGACGCCGATGAGCTGGGAGAGATGCAGGATGGGCATCTGGAAGTCCTTGCCGGTCTGCTTCTTCAGCTTCGACTGCCAGGCGTCCAGCGAAAGGTGGCAGAGCGGGCACGGCGTCACGATCGCGTCGGCACCGGCTTCTTTCGCCTGCTCGATCGGCTGGATCAACTCTCCGAGCGCCGTATCTTCGCGTGCCTGGATGATCGGGAAGCCGCAGCACTTGATCTTCGCGGGGTAGTCGATTGGCTCTCCCCCACAGGCGGTGATGATCCGCTCGAGCGAATCGGGCTTGTCCGGGTCCTCGAACCCCATGAGCTTGGACGGTCGCAGGATCTGGCACCCGTAGAACGGCGCGATCTTGAGACCGCGCAGACCCTTGTGCGCGACGTCCTGCAGCTTGTGGAAGCTCTCGCCGGCGACGAGCCAGAGGAAGTGGACGCAGTCGACGTCGGTGTCGTACCGCGGGGCGCCGACGCGCTCGAGGTTCTCGTTGACGCGGTCGCGCAGGTCGGAGTCGTTCAGGAGCTGGTGGTTAGCCTGCCGCAGGTTGAGCGTGCAGACGTTGCAGACCGTCATCAGCGTGTCGGCCCCCGTCGCAGCGGCGTAGGAGAGGATCCGCGCGTTGAGGTGGAGGTAGTAGTCGGGCTCCGCCTCGTGGATGTCGCCGGCGCCGCAGCAGGTGACCGAGTCGAGCTCCAGGAGCTCGTAGCCGACCCTGGGTGCGAGCGCGCGCGTCGAGGTGTCGAGCTCCTTCGCGGACAGGCTCGCGAGACACCCCTTGTAGTAGGCCACCTGCTTCATGTGGGGAAACCTAGTCGGCCGCGACCGGCTCGTCGTCGGGCAGGTACGGCTTTGGGAACGAGTGGGGGTCGTCGTAGGGG
>JACDBY010000288.1 GCA_013694685.1 Actinomycetota bacterium | reverse complement strand
TGATCTGCGGCTCGTTCTACGGCGCGTACCTGCTCCAGGTGGAAGGACAGGGCACGGACAACCAGAAGGCGACCTTCCTCGCCGCGCTGCCGATCCTGCTCGGCGCCCGCTACCTGCTCTTCGTCGTCTTCGGTGTCTACCGGAGGGTGTGGCGATTCGCGGGCGCGCATGACTGGATCGCGCTCGCCGCAGGGGTCGGGGTGTCGGCCGCGCTCGGCCTCGCGATCCTCTGGGCGACGCGACCGCTCGGCGACTTCCCGCACGAGATCTTCTTCGTCGACGGGCTGCTCGCGCTCGTTCTCGTCGGCTCGTCGCGGCTCGGGCTGCGGCTGCTGCCCCGCTTCACGCGTCGACCGTCGGACCGCCGGCGCGTGCTGCTCGTGGGTGCCGGCCGGTCGGGACGCAGTCTCGCCCGCGAGCTGCACGAGCACGCGGGAACGCGCGTGGTCGGGTTCGTCGACGACAACCCGAGGGTGCGGCGGCGGCGGATTCAAGGCGTCACCGTCGTCGGACGACTCGACGGAATCGCCGGCTGGATCGAGTCCACACGGCCAGACGAGGTCGTCGTGACGATTCCGGATGTTCCCGCGGGCGAGCTCGAGGCGATCGTGGCCGCCTGCGCCGCGGCCGGCGTCCCGTGTCGTGTCGTCCGGCGTGAGTCGACCGTCGATCCCCGCACCCTCGTCCAGACCTCGGCCGAATGACTCCTCGCCGGCCGCTCCTCGACCGCGCACTCGCGGTCCTGCCTCTCGCCCTGCTCTATCTGCTCTTCTGCTGCCTGTATTTCTGGCAAGCCTCGCAGCGCTTGACGCCGACGATCTTCACGGACGAGGTCGAGTTCGCGCAGATCTCGCGCTCGATCGCGGAGACCGGCGGCGCGGCGCGGCGCGGCGTGCCGCACACCTTCCAGACCCTCTACACGATCCTGCTCGCGCCGGTGTGGTGGATCGACGACACGGAGAGCGCCTACGCCGCAGCGAAGTACATCGGGGTGCTCGTGATGGCATCGACGATCTTTCCCGCCTACGCGCTCGCCCGCATGGTCGCGGCGAAGCCGTGGGCGCTCTTCGCGGCTGCCGGGTCGGTCGCGGTTCCGGCTCTCTCCTATGCGCCGTTTCTCGTCGAGGAGCCGCTCGCCTATCCGGTGGCGACCGCGGCGCTCTACCTGATCGCGCGGTTCGTCTCCTCGCCCGGAGTGCACACGCTGCCGCTTGCCGCAGCCGTCTGCACCGCCGCCCTCCTGGTGCGGACACAGCTGGCCGTCCTCTTCGTCGTCCTGGCGGCTGCGCTCGCCGCCGTCGCCTGGGAGACGAAGCCGGTCGTCACGTGGCGGCAGGGCTGGACGCGGTCGGACTGGCTGGGTTTCGTCGTCCTCCTGGTCGGCTTGACGGTCGTCTTCAACGCCGCGCTCAGCCATGCGTCCGAGTCGTGGTACGTGACGACAACGCTCTACAAGGACCGTCTGTTCGAGCTCGGCCTCTGGGCGGCCGGTGCGCTCGCGATCGGCATGGGCGTCCTGCCCTTCGTGGGCGGGCTTGGAGCGCTCGGGACACGCTGGAGAGGCGATGCGCGCGTGCGTGGGTTCGCGATCACGGCGTCGAGCGCGATCATCTCCTTCGGCTTCTACGCCGCAGTGAAGGCGGCCTACCTCTCGACGAACTTCGCGACGCGCGTGATCGAGCGCAACGTGATCTACCTCGTGCCGCTCCTCTTCGCGGGCACGGCGCTGATCCTCGACCGCGCGCGCGCGCGCGCCTGGGCGATCGCCGGCGCCGCGGCGTTCACGCTGTACCTGATCCTGACGACGCCCTTCATCCAGACCTACCCGTACGGCGACGCTCCGGGCCTCTCGATCGCTGCGCTCGCGAACCGCGAGTTTCACTGGGACAGCGCAGCGGTCGAGCGGGCACTCGTCCTCACGCTCGCGGTCGGGACAGCGTTGCTCCTCGCGCGGTTGCTCCTCCGTGGGCACCCCATCGGCCTCGCGCTGGCAGGGGTGATCGGCGCTGCCGTGCTCGCGTGGACCCTGACGGCGGAGATCTACGCCGCGGCCGGCGCGAACATCTCAGCGCGCGACTTCCACCGCAACCTGCCGAAGCCCTTGGACTGGCTCGACGAGGCAACCGGCGGGGAGCCCGCGCTGTACCTCGGACAGAACGTCACCGACGCGACGGGTGTCTACCTGCTCGAGTTCTGGAACCGCTCGCTGAAGCAGGTGTGGAGCGTCGACGGCACAGCACCAGGTCCCGGACCCTTCCTGACACCCGATCTCGCCAAGCGGGACGGGACGCTCTCGGACGATCCAGGGCTCGAGTACGTCGTGGTGGACAACGGGGTCGAGA
>JACDBY010000278.1 GCA_013694685.1 Actinomycetota bacterium | reverse complement strand
TGGACGCCGAGATCCTGACCGCCCGTTCGGCAGCTCCCGTCACGCCAGAAGCCGGTCATCGGGTCGAAGCCGCACGGCTCGAGCGGCCCGCCGAGCACGTTCAGACCCTCGCTCACGAGGAGATCGTATTGGCCGGGGCTCCCGCCACGAGATCACGTCCGTTCTATGCCCATCCGGTGACGAGCCAGCGTCGTCGCACGAACCGCGCCGCCATCGTCACGAGTCGCGCGATGATCAGAACCGCGAGCGCCGCCCAGACACCGCGCACGCCCCAGTCGGCTGCGGAGGCCACCACGAGCACCACGACACAGAGGCAGAAGGCGAGCACCATCGACGCAGCGATGTACGGGCCGTCGCTCGCCCCGATCAGGATCCCGTCGAGCGCGAACACCGCTCCGTTCAGCGGCTGCATGAGCGCGAAGATCGGCCAGAGGAGCGCGCATTGGGCGAGGACGGCCGCGTCTCCCGTAAATAGTCGCGGTAGCACGTCGGCGAGGAGGAGCAGGGCGAGAGCGAAGACCGCACCGGTCACGATCGAGAGGCCGATCATCCGCACGCTCGCGTCGTAGGCGCGCTCCGGGCGACCGGCGCCGAGCTCGCGGCCGACGATGATCTGGCCGGCGATCGCGATCGCGTCGAGGACGAGCGCCAGGAAGATCCAGAGCTGGAACGAGATCTGGTAGGCCCCGAGCTCCGCGTCGCCGAAGCGCGCGACGACCGCGCCCGCGAGCACGAACGCGCCGATGAGCGCGGTCGTCCGGACGAAGAGATACTTCCCGACCGAGAGCAGCCGGCGAGCGAGAGGAAGGACAGGCGCGATGTGGGCGCGGCCCACTCGTCGCACGATCAACCAGAGGAAGCCGGCGCCCATGCACGACTGCGCGATCGCCGTCCCCCAGGCAGATCCCTCGATCCCCCAATCGAATCCGTAAACGAAGAGCAGCTCGAGGACGACGTTCAGGATGTTGCCCAGCACGATGAGGACGAGCGGCGCTGTGAGCTCCGAGACGCCCCGCAGATATCCCTGGCCGCCGAGCGCGAGGAAGAAGGATGGCACGCCGATGGCGACGATGCGCAGGTAGGTCGCGGCGTAGTCGGCGGTCTCGCCTTCCACACCGACGAGCGCGACGATCGGCCCGGCAAAGAGCGCGATCGCGGCCGCGAGGACGATGCCGATCCCGAGCGACAGCCAGAGCGCCTGCGCGCCGAGCCGGCGGGCGGTCTCGTCGGCACCTGCGCCGCTCGCCCGCGCGACCTGCGCGGTCGTCCCGTACTGGAGGAAATTGAAGGTCGCGAGCACGGAGAGAACCGTCGCCGCCGCTCCGAGCGCGGCAAGCTGCGAGCGACCGAGATGCCCAACGATCGCCGTGTCGACGAGGATGTAGAGCGGCTCGGCCGCAAGCGCGCCGAGCGCCGGGAGCGCGAGCCGGAGGATCTCGCCGTCGTAGGCCGAGCGGAGCCGCACGCGAGCTACGCGCGTACGACGCGGGCGCCGCTCGACTGGGCGAGCGCCTTGACCACGATCTCGTCGATGTTCACGTGCGGCGGTCGCGTCAGCGCGAAGAGGACGCAGTCCGCGACCTCGTCGGGGGTGACCGGCTCGATTCCCTCGTAGACCGCGTCGGCTTTCTCGCGGTCGCCACCGAAGCGCACGACCGAGAACTCGGTCTCGACGAGCCCTGCGTCGACGGTCGTGATCCGGATCGGGCGTCCGAGGAGATCCTCGCGGAGCGCGTACGTGAAACCGCGCACCGCAAACTTCGAGGCGATGTACGAGGCGCCGTGCGGGTACGCCTGACGACCGGCGATCGAGCCCATGAACACGAGGTGTCCTCCGTCACGGATGTGCGGCAAGGCAAGCCGCGTGATGCGCAGGACACCGTCCACGTTGGTGTGGAGCACGGTCGTCTCGTCCGCCTCGGTCGACTCCGTGAACGGCACGCGTCCGAGGGCCAGGCCGGCGTTACAGAAGAGGATGTCGATCCCGCCGAGCGCCTCAACGGCCGCTTCGACGAACACCCGGCTCGATTCCTCGTCGGTGACGTCGAGCGCGAGCGGGACGTCGGCCTCGACACGTTCGAGCCGTCGCGCGCCGCCGGCGACCCGGACACCTGCCTTGCGCAGCTTCCGCACGGTTGCCGCGCCGATTCCCGACGAGGCGCCCGTGACGACGGCGGTCTTGCCGGCGAGGTTCATCGTGGCGACCCTATCGCCCGTCAGACCCCATCCGTGAGCTCGACGCGGTCGATCGTGACCTCGGTCTTGGGTCGGTCACGGGCGTCGCGATCGGCGAGCGAGATGCGGTCGACGACGTCCTGCCCCGACGTCACTCGCCCGAACACGGTGTGCTTCCCGTCGAGCCACGGTGTCGCCTCGGCGGTGACGATGAAGAACTGCGAGCCGTTTGTATTCGGCCCCGCGTTCGCCATCGCGAGCGCGCCGCGGGACACCTTGTGCTCGTTGAACTCGTCCTCGAACGAATAGCCAGGCCCGCCGGTGCCGTCGCCCTTCGGACAGCCGGCCTGAACCATGAAGTCGGGAATCACGCGATGGAACGAGAGTCCGTCGTAGAAGCCCTCGCCCACGAGCTTCGTGAAGTTCTCGACGGTCTTGGGGGCCTCGTCCGGATAGAGCTCGAGCTCGATCGGCCCTTCGCTTGTGTGGAGCGTCGCCTGGGTCATTTCGCTGACGCTAGCAGCGCCCTCGCTTAACTTCGCGCCAACAACTGGCCGGCGAGTGCCCTGCGTACACTGAGACGATGGCGACGGTCGACGCACCGCTCACCGGCCTGCCGCAAGCCGAAGCATCCCAGGAGCTCGCGCGGAGCTGGCGCCGCCTGACCCGAGCCGCGACGGCGGTGGCGATCGCCACCTCGCCTGCGCTCTACGTCTGGTTCACTCAGACGAACGACTGGGTGTGGTGGAAGGCGCTCCTCGCGACGGTTGGCGTGATCGTCGTCTTCCGCGGGTTCTCCGACCTGCTCTTCCGCCGGATGATCCCGTCGCCGAGCATGTTCGGGATCGAGACCCGCGCGCTCCGCGAGGAGGACGTCGTCGGTCGCCGCCGCACCTGGTTTTGGCGGTACTGGTTCAAGGTCACCGTCTTCTTCGCCATCCTCCTGGGAATCCTCTGGCTCCTCCGCGGCGGATCGTACTTCGGGCAGATCGGGTTCATCGTCGGCGGGATCGGGAACATCCTCTCGCAGCCCACTTTGTGGGTTCAGGTCGTCTTCGTCTTCTTCCTGTTCATCGCGAACTTCGCCATCCTGCTCGGCCCGATGCTCGCGATGAACCTGACTCAGATCAAGACGTTCGAGCCGGGCGACGCGCAATGGGGCGTGAAGCTCGACGACGTCCGCGGCCAGGCCGAGGCGAAGGAAGAGGTGCGGCGCGTCGTCTCGATCTGGCAGTCGGGCGAGCAGTTCGAGCGCCACGGCGGCAAGCGCGAGCGCGGGGTCCTGTTCTTCGGGCCGCCGGGCACCGGTAAGACGATGCTCGCGAAGGCGCTCGCGACCGGGTTCAACTCACCGTTCGTCTCGATCCCCGGCTCCGGGTTCGCGGCCACGTTCATCGGTATCGACGCGATCGTCGTGCGCTACCTCGCCTGGAAGGCCAAGCGGGCCGCGCGCAAGTGGGGCGGTACCTGCATCGTCTTCATCGACGAGATCGACGCCGTCGGGATGCGCCGCCAGGCGCTCGGAGGGGCCGGCGGTTTCGGCGGCGCGATCAACGTGCCGCCGCTCACCCCGCTGAGCATGCACGAGGAGCTCTTCTTCGGACCCTGGGGCTCGCTCAACCCGTCAGGTGACCTCATCCTCGAGACACGTGCCTGGCGCGACAAGCTGTTCGACAGCCGCCAGACGCCGACCTTCGGGCCGAGCGGCTTCACGATGGCCCTCCAGCGGTTCTACGGGTTCATGTTCCCGGGTGGGATGGGCGGTGGAGGCGGGATGGCGCTCAACCAGCTCCTCGTCGTGATGGACGGCATCGACAACCCACCGTTCCTTCGGCGCGTCTTCACGAACCGGACGAATACGCTCCTCGACGCGAGCTTCATCGTCCCCCGCCGTGTCGGGGGCCGTTCGCTCAGGATCCCGGCGCCGCGGCCGCGGAAGGAGCAGGTCTACTTCATCGGCGCGACCAACGTCCCGATCGACCGGCTCGACCCCGCTCTCATCCGCCCGGGCCGCATGGGACGGCACGTCTGGTTCCGGACGCCGACCAAGCACGACCGGCTCGACATCATCGACCTCTACATCGGCAAGGTCTCGCACGAGGCCGAGCTCGACTCGCCCCGCCGCCGCGACGAGATCGCTCGCGTCACGAACGGCTATTCGCCCGCGATGATCGAGCAGGTCACGTCGATGGCGCTGACGATCGCCCACCACTCGGGTCGCGAGCGGTTCAACTGGGAGGATCTCGTCGAGTCGATCACGACGCTCGAGTCCGGCACGGCGATCGGGATCGAGTACATCGAGCGCGAGGGCAGGGCGATCGCGCTCCACGAGGCCGGACATGCGATCGCCGGTCACGCGTTCATGAAGGACTTCGAGTCGACGCGCCTCTCGATCCGTCGCCGCGGCGATTCCGGCGGTCATCACCAGGCACGCGAGAAGGAGGAGCGCTTCGCCCGGTTCCAGAGCGAGATGTTCGCGCAGCTCGTCTGGGGTCTTGGTGCGATGGCGGCCGAGCGCGTCTTCTACAGTGAGAACTCGACCGGTGTCGGCGGCGACGTGATGTCGGTGACCGCACAGACGGCAGGCATGGTCGGCGCGGCCGCGATGGGCCCGCAGCCGTTCCTCGCCACGCCGAAGGAGGGCGAGACCGAGGACGAGGCGCGTGGGCGGGCGCTCGACCGGCTCGAGGGGATCGGGCTCCAGATCATGAACCGGATGGGCAGCGGCGGCGGGCCTATGGCACCCGACCCGATCACGAGCGCGCTCTCCGATCCGTCGAAGCGCCGGGTCGGCGCCCAGATCATCGGGCAGGCGTACGTCGTCGCTCACAACCTCGCGAGCACGAACCGCGAGGCGCTGGACAAGATCGCCGACGTCCTCATGGAGCGGAAGGAGATCTTCGGTGACGAGCTCGTCGATCTCCTGGACTCGCTCGGGATCAGGATCCCCGAGCTCGACTACAGCGACGAGTCGATCTGGCCGCCACCGTTCTTTGCGCTCTCGAGCGAGCGACCGGCGGCTCCCCAGAAGGAGCTGGCGGCTCCTTGACCGAGCACGCCGCCGACCAGCCCGTGATCGATGCACCGCTCGCGACACCCGTCGTCGATCCCATCGACGAGACGCCCCGTGACGAGCGTGCACGTCTGAGCGGCTACCGCCGGCGCTTCGCCGGCGTGTACCTCGCGCTGGCGCTGGTCGCCGGTATCGGTCTCGGCGCTGTGATCGTCCTCGCCGGCCGGTCCGATCCCGGCCCACCGGCCGTCTGGTCGCAATGGCGGCCGAGCGGAAGCGAGACGGCTCGGATCCGGCAGATCGCCGACCATGTCTCGACGCGCTATCGGTTCCCGAGCGGCGGCCAGCTCGTCGTCGCGCTCGCAGGCCCGCCGACCGTGACCGCCGGCGGCGGCGACGCCGCGAGCAACCCGATCCCGGTGCGCACGATCGCCGTCCGACCCGACACCTCGACCGGCAAGGCCGAGGACGACGACATCGCGATCGTCGATGCCTCGAAGAGCCTTCAGTTCGTCCTTTGCGGACTCGGCGACAACTGCTCGATCTCCCAGGGCGAGGCGTCGGAGGCGCGGCATTCGATCCTCCGACGGCAGGCGCTCGAGCTCTCGCTCTACACGTTCAAGTACGTCGACGACGTCGACTCCGTGACGATCTTCCTCCCGCCGCCGCCGGGCGCAGAGTCGCCCGGGAGCGCCGTCTTCCTGCGCCGGGGCGACGTGAGGGCCGAGCTCTCGCGACCCCTCTCGCGCACCATCGCGCCGGGCGCCCCTTCGATAGGCGGCCTTCCCACGACCGAGCTCCAGACACTGAACCGGATCACCGGCGCGCGCCTCTATCGCTACGAATACACGCAGGCCCAGGACCTCTCGGCGGTTCTGATTCTCGATCCGATAGTCCTGTAGGCGTCGCCCTGTGTCCGACTTCAGTCGGACACGTGCTCGGGGCTAGCGTCCGACCCACGGTAGACCGAGGAGCGTGACTGCGACCCCCGATCCGCGACTCGTCCGCGCCAAGGCACGCCTCGACCGGCTCGACTGGTGGCCGCGGCCCGTGCGGATCGATGGGGTTCGGATCGTCATCGCACCCTGGCTGTTCCGCCTCCGTCCGTGGCGCCGCTACGACGGCTTCGCCACACACCGGGTGATCTTCCTCCGCCGGGCCGACGTCTCCGACGGCCTGGTGGCCCACGAGCTCTGTCACGTCTGGCAGATGCAGCACCGGCCCGTCGGCATGCCGCTTCGGTACCTGCGCACGGGATACGACCGGAGTCCGTACGAGCGACAGGCGCGGGACGCGGCGCGGCGAACGAGGAACGACGGATGAGCCACGCGGCTTCCCCCGAGGAGCAGCCCGACGTCTATCGCATCGCGCACGCCGCGACCGGCGTCGCCGCGCTCCGGATC
>JACDBY010000276.1 GCA_013694685.1 Actinomycetota bacterium | reverse complement strand
GACGATCGCATCTCCTCGATCGCGAGCTCGTCACACAGCGTCTCAAGCAAGGCGACGCCTTGCGATTGAGCTCGGCGAACTCGGCCCCGAAAGTGCATGATCCGCTCGGCACCAGCCGGGACTTGCGCGCAACTTCTCGAGCTGCGGCGGTGACTACTCGGTCGGGGCCGGTGGCTCGTCGGCCGGGGGCTCGGGCGGCGGCTTCGGTGGGCGCTTCGCCCTCGGCTTGGGTGGCCCGACCTCGACGATCGCATTCTGCGCGTCGTACCGCACGGTATAGCGCTCGTCCTTGATCACGTCCGCGCCCTTGTAGACCTCGCGGGTGTACTGCACCGTGAAGCCCGAGGCACCCGCGGACTGCACCGTGCTCGTGGTGCCGGCCGGAAGCGCCGAGTTGCGAACCGTGATCGTCCGCGGCGCGACGTACGAGTAGGGCTCTCCCGTTTCAGTGACAACGCGACGCCCGAGCTTGCGCGAGTAGAAACGCACGGTGATGCCGGAGTCCGTCGCGATGAACTTCATCAGGAGGGCCGCCGGCCAGTCGTTGCGGAAGATCAGCTCCGGCCCGCCCCACGAGACCGTGGCCTCGCGACCCATGGGATACCGAGAGATGTAGAACTGATGCGCCTGGTGGGCTACGAGCTTCAGCCCGGCGAAGAACGCGGCGTTGTACAACGTCGTCGCGATCTGGCTGATCCCGCCGCCGACTGCGTCCTCCAGCCGGCCGCGGTAGATCTGCGGCGCGGAGACGAAACCGTTCTCCTCCGTTCGCCTGCCGAGCGCCTCGTTGAGCGAGAAGCCGGTGCGCGGCATGACGATCGTCCCGTCGAGGAGCTCTGCCGCACGCTTGATGTTCGTGACGCGAGGCTGGCAGCACGAGTAATACGTGGTGAACTCGGCGACGAGCTCCCTGATGTCGAGCCTCTCGGCCGCCTTCGTCGTGAACGCGGCCGGCGAACGCGTGAACCAGGCTCGGTGGGTCGTCGAGGAGAGGTTCTTCGTCAACGAGCGACCGATACGAGCGACGTCGAGCCCTCGGCCCGGCCGCGACGGGACGACGCGCACCCTCCGCGCACCGACGGCGAAGGTCGCGTCGCGCGGAGCGACCTCGTGGACGCCGAGCCGGACGCGGAGGGAGGCACCGAGCCCCTTCTGGTCGAGGACGACCACGAGCGAGCCGGCGCTACGCTCGGTGCGCACGAGCGACCGCAGCCGGGCGGGCGTGAGGGTCGCCTGCGTCTCGCGGAAGCGCACGCGTCGGGGGCCGTCGAGCAGTCGTTCGACGTGCGCGGCGCCCGCCCTCGCCTCTGCGGTCGAGACGACCGGCCGGGAGGACACCACCGAAAGCCTGATCGTCTCGGGCAGTGTCCGCAGAGCGCGCCGCAGTGCACGGCGATCGACCGCCGTTCCCGCGCGCGCCTCGGTGACGAGAATCGCCTCGGGTGTCACCACGACCCGCCCGTCGCGGGCCGGATCACCGAACCTCGCGTCGAGCCGGTTCCCGAGCCGCGCAGCGGGCACCGGCGCAAGCATGTAGGTGAGCTCGACGTCAGGCCCGTCCTGCAGCCCGAGCCGCGCAAGCGTCCGGAGAGTTGTGCCACCCTCGGCCGCGCGCTCGAGCGCCGCGCCGAGCTCGGGCCGCGCGCGCAGCTCTCTTCCTCGTGTGAACCCGGGGCCGCCGGGGGTGACCAGGCGGATGGGGCGGGCGACGCGACGAGCTGCGGCCGCCTCGACTCTGACGCCCGCCTCGTGCTCGCTCAGGCCACCGACCGGAACGCCACCGATTGTCGTGCCCCGCGGAAGCGATCCGCGCTCGGCGAGCGCGATTGCGCCGCGCGCGCCCAGCAATAGTGCGACGAGCGCAAGAGCGCCGAGGAGTACTCGAAGCGACCTGCGCGCGCGGCGGCGCGGCCGGTTCGCGACGGACATGAACGGACCGGACATGCGACGGCTGACGGTAGCGGACGGTTCAGATTCCCCCCGCTCGGCCGTGTCCGGGGCTACTCGACCTTTGTGAGACCAGCAGTCAGCCCGGCGAGCAGCCGCTCCGCAGCCTGCTCGAAGCGACCGACATCCTCAGCCCCCGCTACTGCGACCGCCTGACAAAGAGCACACGCGATTCGCCACGGCCGTCGTAATCCTGTGCAACGTCCTCGACCTCGAAGCCGAGCGCCTGGTGGAACGCCACCGAGGCCACGTTGGTCGGGGAGGTGATGCACCGCACGGTGGTCCGCCCGCGAGCGGCCGCGTCGGAGAAAAAGCGCTCGTAGAGCCCTCGTCCGAGACCTACGCCCCGATGCTCGGGCGCAACGCCGACGAAGTGGATGTACGCCTCATCTGCCCGCGTCTGCGAGAGGAACCCGATGAGGAAGCCGGCGAGCTGCCCGTGCTCGTCATCGACGACGTAGCTCGTCCCCTCGAAGTGGACGAAGAAGAGACGCGGCAGCATCGGCGCCATGTCCCGACCGCCCCACCAGGCGTTGAGCCGTCCTATGACGCGACCGTGGTCGACCGGCTTCGCGTGTCTCACGTCCATCGTCGCCACTCTACGATTCGGGCGACCTGACCCGGAGCTCAGCTCCAGGCGCGGCCGATGGCCTCGACATGACGGTGGTCGGTGCCGCAGCAGCCACCGAGCACGCTGAGGTTGGGGAGCCGGGATCGCAGGGCGACGTACTCGCCTGCGAGCTCGACGGGATTGCCCTCGTCGAGCTCCTCCGCCTCGTCCAGCTCGGCGTGGCTGAGCTTCGACGAGTTGGCGCGCAATCCCCGGATCCTCTCCGTCCAGACGCCGTCCGCAGCGAGCACGTGCTCGAAGTGGGTCGGGTGCGCGCAGTTGATCATGTAGTACGACGGAGCGCCGCCCGTCTCGGTCTCGACCTGCTCGATGGCGTCGCGCAACGGCTGCCCGCTCGGGAGGTGGCCGTCGGTCTCGACGGTGAAGGAGATGACGACCGGCAGTCCCGCCCTGCGCGCCGCCCGGACGACACCGATCGCCTCCTCGGCGGAGGTCATCGTGATCGCGGTGACGAGATCGACGGCGGTGTCCCCGAACATGCCGATCTGGACGGCGTGGTAGGTCTCGGCCTCGTCGGCGGTCATGGCGTCGCCGACGACGTAGCCGTCGCCCCGCGGGCCGACGCAGCCGGAGATCACGATCGGCGTGTCGGCCGTCTCGAGCTCGTCACGCATCGCCTCGAGCAGCGCGACCGATTGCGCGTTGAGAGCCGCCAGCTCGTCCGGCGAGTGACCGAGCCGCTCTGCCCAGTCCGGGCTCGCCCGCCAGGTCGGTGTCTCGAGCACGATCCCGACCCGACGCTCGCGCGCGATCTCGATGTACCGCGCGAAGTATCGGCGGAGCGCGTCGGGGCCACCCGGTCGCGCGAGCAGGTCGTAGGCGGCGAAGTGCGGCAGGTCGAGGCCGTCGTGGAAGATCAGGGTCGTCTCGAGCCCGCCGTCCGTGAGGAACAACGGCTCGTCGAGTTGTGGCAGCGCGTCGCGATAACGGGCTCCGCCGATCCGTGCAGTACTCATCTCGTCCTCCTGCAGGCGTGCCACCCTCTTGGCGGCGACTGGACGACAGTACGGACGCCCAACGAGGGCGAACGTACGGCTCGCCGTACAAGTCGCTGGGCGGCCCTGAACCGACGGCGTACGGCGACGAGCAATGGCTCGGAGGGCGGGTGTCCGGCCGGGCCGGAGACCAGCGGGCGTCGCCCCTACACCTCGTCGTCTTCGAGTGTCTCGGGCTCGTCGGGCGGGACGGTGACCGGCTCGGGCTTGACCTCGCCCTCGATCACGCGCATCTCGACCTTTGGCTCGTCCGGGCCTGGATCCTCGCGGCGGTCGACCACGATCGTCGAGCCCTCGTTGAGCTCGCGGCCGAGCACGAAGTCGGCGAGCGGATCCTCGATCAGCCGCTGGATCGCTCGGCGCAGCGGTCGCGCGCCCATTGCCGGGTCGTAGCCCTCGTCGACGAGCAGCTCCTTCGCCTCCTGCGTGAGCTCGATCGCCGCGCCGTGCACGGCCATCTGCGTGCGCAGGCGCTTCATCTGGATGTCGACGATCTGGAGAATCTCGTGCTTCTCGAGCTTGTGGAAGACGATGATCTCGTCGATCCGGTTCA
>JACDBY010000275.1 GCA_013694685.1 Actinomycetota bacterium | reverse complement strand
TCGCAACGGCGACGGCGGAGTCGTCGGGCTCGGCTGAGTAGCTGTGCGCGAAGTAGACGTCGGCGCCGTTGACACCGTCGAGCAGCACGCTCGGCCTTGTGGTCTCGAGCGTGTTCCAGCCCATGTGGGGGACGCACGGCGCCTGGACGCGCCGGACGGGGCCGGCGAGCAGGCCGAGTCCACGGCCACCCTCCTCGCTCTCCTCGAAGAGGAGCTGGAGCCCGACGCAGATTCCCGCAACCGGACGATCCGCCGCCACGCGCTCCCGGAGCGCGTCGTCCAACCCGTGCCGCGCCAGACCTGCCGCCGCGCTCTCGACGTGGCCGACGCCCGCGATCAGCGCGAGCGGCGCCTCCCGAACGACACCCGCATCGGTCGTCACGACGGCCTCGACCCCAGCACGCCGCAGCGCAGACGAGAGCGAGCGAAGGTTGCCGGCCCCGTAGTCGGCGATCGCCACCCTTGTCGCGCGGGTGACGCGGCCGGGAGTACCGGTGTCAGACACCGTTCGTGCCCACTTCGTGCCCGGATCGGAACGACTCTGTCCCGACGCGACGAACCGGCAGTTGGCGGGTGGCTTCGGCCAGTGGAAGAACCGGCACGAAGTTGGCACGAAAACCCCTTGACAGAAATAGGTGTCTGACACTCTTCCCGCACGTTGCGGAGAAGCCGCACGTTGTGGGAAATGATGGGCTCACGCGGCCCCCTTCGTCGAGCGAATCCCGTCGCCACCGGCCGCCACGGCTTGCCGGAGCGCCTGCCCGAGCGCCTTGTAGGCCGCCTCGGCGACGTGGTGGTCGTCGTCGCCCGCCGAGTCGACGTGCACCGTGCAACCTGCCTCGATCGCAAAGCGCTCGAGCGCGTGACGCAGTAGCGAGACGGAGAGCGAGCCCACGCGATCGCCCCCGAAGCCGAGCGCGATCTCGGCATGTGGCCGCCGCACGAGATCGACGGCGGCGGTGGCACGCGCCTCGTCCATCGGGACGACGGCCGAGCCGTAACGCGCGATGCCCTCGCGCGCTCCGAGTGCCTGCGCAAGAGCGCCGCCGAGAGCTGCGTGGACGTCCTCCACGAGGTGGTGCTCGTCGACGGCGAGGTCGCCGCCCGCCTCGAGCTCGAGATCGGACCCGGCGTGGAACGAGAGCAGCGTCAGGAGATGATCGAGGAAGCCGAGCCCCGTCTCGATCCGCGAGCGGCCTGTGCCGTCGAGCCCGAGTGTCAGCCGGAGCGCCGTCTCGGTGGTGGTTCGGACGAGGGTCGCCTCCCGGCCGACCGGTATCCCGGCCTCGGCACCGAGCGCGACCAGGAGGACGTCGTTCTCGGAGGGCCGGCGAACGGTCGCCCGGATCCCCTCGGCAAACGACCGCACCACGATGCCCTGCTCCTCGAGCCGCGCTGCGAGCGGCTCGTCCGTGCGGACGAACACGAAGTTGGCCGCGCTCGGCGTCACGTCGTAGCCGGCGGCCGCCAGCGCCTCGCCGATGCGCTCGCGCTCGGCCACCGTCGCCTCGACCTCGCCGAGCCGTGGAGTGCGAAGCGCCGCTGTCGCGATCGCCGCCGCCGGCCCCGAGATCGGCGCGGGAGCCCGGCGCTCAGTCAGGAGCTCCGCCGTGGCGGGATGCGCGAGCGCGTAGCCGACCCGGAGACCCGCGAAGCCGAACGCCTTCGAGAGCGTCCGCAGGACGACGAGATTCTCGAGCTCGTCGACCCACGGACCGCACGAGCGCGCCCCGTACTCGACGTATGCCTCGTCGACGACGACAATCGTCTCCGGCGCTCGCCGCACCCGCTCGACGATCTCCTCCGGCTCGACCCAGGATCCGGTCGGGTTGTTCGGATTGCAGACCCAGGCCAGATCTGCGTCCTCGTCGAAGCCGACCACCGCGGCACCGTGCAGGGTCGTCGCGATCCGGTACATCGGATAGGTCGGTGGTGCGATCGCGGCGCGTGCACCAGCCCGCAGGAAGACCTGCGCGAGCAAGAGGATCAGGTCGTCCGCGCCGGCGCCCACGACGACATGGTCGGCCGTCAGCCCGGTGTACGCGGCGGCTGCCTCCCGCAGCTCGCGATAGCTGCCGTCCGGGTACTCGTTGAGCCGGGCGAAGCTCTCCGCGACCGGCACCTGCGGAACGCCCGGCTGTGGCGGTGTGTTCTGGTCGAACTTGAGCACCGTCTCGCGGGGCAGGCCGTGTCGAGCCGCGACCACGTCGATGTCCGCCGACCAGACGTACGGGGCGAATCCGTCGCCGACCGGGGTCGCCCGCGCCCGGGCGCTCATC
>JACDBY010000269.1 GCA_013694685.1 Actinomycetota bacterium | reverse complement strand
GGGAAAGAAGGCGCCCGCGGCCGGCCGAAGCGGGCCGCGGGCGCTTGCCGTCAGCGGCCCCGCATGAGGCGGAGCCTGACGAGGGCGGGGACGTACGGGTCCTCACCGGTGAGCAGACGAAACGCGGCGGGGATCTGTCGCCGCCGCGAGACGCCGAGCTTTACGCGGAGGGCATCGCTGTGTGCCTTCGCCGTGCGGGCGGAGATCCCGAGGGAGAGCCCCACCTCGTCGTTCGAGCACCCGGCCGCGATCAGCGCTACGACTTCTCGCTGGCGGTCGGTCAGCGATGCCTCGGCTCCGGTGGTCGTCCTCGTCATGACGAGATTCTTCCGTCCCCCGTCTGGGGGATCCATTCGTCGAAGGGTGTAACTCCAGGTGTAAACCGCAGTCGGTCGGGCGAAGAACACCGCATCTAGCGGGAAACTCAGTACCCCGCCGCGTACCCGTCGCCCCGCCCGTCCGACCCGCCGACGAGCGCGTTGCTCAACCGAAGGATCATCTGCCCGACCCCGAACGGATGCTGGACTGTGGCCCGGCGGACGTCGTGACCGAGGCGCGCGAGCGCGTCGCCGGCGTTCCAGAGCCCCGGCTCGAGCTCGACGACGCGTCCGTCTCCGACCCGCCAGCGCGGAGCGTCGAGCGCCGCCTGCGGATCGTCTCCGTGATCGACGAGCCGGAGCACGACCTGCATATGCCCCTGCGGTTGCATCGGGCCGCCCATTACCCCGAACGGACCGAGCAACGAGCCGCCCTCGAGGAGCATCCCCGGAATGATCGTGTGGAAGGGCCGCCGCCCCGGTGCAAGCCGGTTCGGATGACCCTCTTGCTCGACGAAGCCGGCGGCACGGTTCTGCAGGACGACTCCCGTTCCCGGCGCGACGACGCCCGACCCGAACGTGCCGTAGATGCTCTGGATGAGCGACACCGCCGTTCCGTCGCCGTCGACGGCGCAGAGGTAGGTCGTCCCGCCTCTCGGCAGCGTGGAGGGCACAGGAAGGAGCGCTGAGGCCGCGTCGACGAGCGCCCGACGTCGAGCCAGGTGCTCGTGATCGAGGAGCCCGGCCGGGAACGGGTCGTCGGCGAAATGGGCGTAGGCATCGGCCAGGGCGAGCTTCATCGCCTCGAGCTGCGAGTGCAGCCCCGGCTCCAGCCCGTCGTAGAGCGCGAGCGCCACCAGGGCTGCCGCGCCCTGACCGTTCGGCGGCAGCTCGCAGACCTCGACACCGCGGTAGTCGTAGCGGAGCGGCTCGACCCACTCGGAGCGATGCCCCGCGAGATCGTCCTCGTCGAGCCAGGAAGCCGACGCGATCGCCTTCGCGACCGGGCCTGAGTAGAACGCGTCCGAGCCGCCTTCCGCAAGAGCCTGGAGGGTGTCGGCGAGATCCGGGACGACGAAGCGTTCACCGAATCGTGGCGCCCGAAACGGAGCCGTCTGTGCGGCACGCGCCCACTTGTCTGCGATGCGAGCGGTTGCGGCGACTCCCGCCCTCGCCACGCCCGCGGCCCGCGCGAGCGGACGCTCGACCCCGAGCCTGCCGAATCGCTCCGCAAGATCAGCCCACGCCCTGACCGCTCCGGGCACCGTCACCGACCGCGGCCCGGATTCGTCGACACGAAGGCCGTCGAGCTCACCCGGCGCGCGACCCGAGCCGTTCAGGCCGTAGAGCCGCCCTTCGTGCCAGACGATCGCGAACGCGTCACCGCCGAGACCGTTGTCGGTCGGCTCGGCGACGGCCAGCACCGTCGCCGCGGCCAACGCGGCGTCGACCGCGTTGCCTCCCTCGCGAAACGCCTCGAGTCCAGCCGCGGTCGCACGCGGGTGGCTCGTGGCGAGCATCGAGTCGCCGGCGACAGCCGGCATGCGGCGCCAGCCGGAGACGTGCGCCGAGCCGGGCCGGAAGAGGGCGGCGAGATCGACCTCCACGGCGCGATCCTCGCAGGTCGGACGGCGACGACGACGCCCGTGCGATGATCGTGGCGTGCCCCACGACGTCGACATCGCCGTCGTCGGTGGGGGCATCGTCGGCGCTGCCACTGCGCGAGCCCTCGGCACGCACGCGGGCGACCACGTCCTGCTCGAGCAGTTCGAGCTCGGGCACGCCAGGGGGTCGAGTCATGGCACGTCGAGGATCTTCCGGCTCAACTATCCGGACGAGCGCTTCGTCCGGCTCGCGCAGGCCGCCGACACGGCGTGGCGTGAGCTCGAGGACGAGCGTGGCGTACGGGTCATCGACCGGATCGGGGCGCTCGATCTCGGCCCGGAGGCGACGGAGACCGGGCGGGCGCTCGCGGCGTGTGGCGTGCAGCACCAGACGATGACGGCGACGGAGGTCATGGCCCGCTGGCCGCTTCGGCTCGACGCGGACGAGTCTGCCGTCTTTCAGGCCGACGGGGGGCTGACGCACGCGGCCGCAGCGCACACGGCCCTGGTCGACTCCGCGCGCGAGGCCGGTATCGAGGTTCGCGACAGGACACCGGTCCGATCGCTCGTCCTCGGTCGGCGGAGCGTCAAGCTGGAACTCGACCGGGGCACGCTGTCGGCGCGGGCGGTCGTCGTCGCGGCCGGCGCGTGGGCGAGCGCGTTTCTCACCCCCGTCGGGGTCGAGCTGCCCGTCGTCCCGACGCGTGAGACCGTGGTCTACCTCGATGCAGGCGAGGCGGGAGCGGTGCCACCGGTCATCGACTACGCGCGGCTGCCCGCACAGGGTGAGGGTGGAATCTCGCGGGTTGGCCAGGCCGCCTATGCGCTCGGCGCGCCCGGGGTCGGGCTCAAGGCCGGGCTCCACCATTCAGGCCCGGTGTCCGAACCGGACGTCGACGACGAGCCCGATCAGGCGATCGTCGAGTGGGTGTCGCGCTGGGCACGGTCGCGGTACAAGGGTGTCGGTGAGATGATCCGCGCCGAGACCTGCCTCTACACGAACTCGGCCGACGAGACGTTCGTGCTGGAGCGGCATGGGCGGATCGTCGTCGGGTCGGCGTGCTCGGGGCACGGCTTCAAGTTCGCGCCCGTCGTGGGGAGGACGCTTGCCGCGCTCGCGCGCGAGGCGGCGGGGTGATTTCCGAACAATTCGCGTGCACGATGCGTCGGATGGGGCGCGTCGCAGCGATCGCGGTGCTGGGCTTCTCTCTGCTGGCAGCAGGCTGCACGGGCGACGACGCGAGCCCAACCGACGCCGACGGACGTACCGGTCGGGAGGTCGCGATCTACCTCGTGCGCGACGGCAAGATGGCTCCCGTCCGCCGCATCGTGCGGAATCCGGCGCTCGATCCTGTCTACCCAACCCTCCGCATGCTCTTCGAAGGCCCCACGGAGGACGAACGGGGATCAGGCTACGAGACGGCCGTGAGCGATCCCGACCCGGCGGACGGGACGTCGGGAACGTCGGGCCAAGAGGGTGGCCTATCCGTCGCCGGCGGCACTGCGACGCTCGAGTGGGAGAGGGCGTTGGACGATCTCGCGCTTGCCCAGATCGTGCACACGCTCACGCAGTTCCCGACGATCGACCGCGTCGTCGTGCACGGCGACGACGACGGGCGGCCGGTCAGCCGGAAGGCGTTCGAGGAGGAAGCACCGCAGATCCTGATCGAGTCACCGCTCGACGGGGACATCGTGCGGAGCCCGATCCGGCTGCGCGGCACGGCGAACGTCTTTGAGGCGACCGTCTCGATCGAAGTGCGGGACGGGACGGGCACCGTCGTTCTCGAGGCGTTCACCACGGCGACGTCGGGAACGGGCACGCGAGGGACGTTCGACACGGAGCTCGTTCTGCCAGGTGCGAACGGCACGATGACGATCGTCGCCTTCGAGTCGTCCGCCAAGGATGGCAAGCCGCTGCACGTCACCGAAGTACAGGTCACAGTCGAGCTTTGAGCAGGCTCTTTGGCGAGGACGGCCTTCGCTCGCTGGCACACTGACGCGAGATGCCGCACGTGAAGCAGACGGCGCCGCCCGCACCAGGCTCAGGGCGCAGGAACCTCGTCCTGGCCGCCGGTGCGGCCGTGCTCGTCGTGGCAGCGGTCGTGGTCGCGAGCCTCGCCTTCCGTGGCGGTGACGACGACGCGTCCGCGCCGACCACGACGACACCGGGCGGCGCCGGGGCGCTCTTCGACGGCATCCCGCAGGAGCGCGCGCTGCTCGGATCACCCGACGCGCCCGTGACGCTGATCCTCTTCGAGGATCTCCAGTGCCCCATCTGCAAGCAGTTCGCAGAGGAAGGGCTCCCGGGCATCGTCGAGGAATACGTCCGCCCGGGCAAGGTGCGACTTCGGTTCGCCGGGCTCGCGTTCATCGGGCCCGACTCGGAGAAAGCCCTGCTGCACGTCGTCGCCGCGGGCGCGCAGGGCAAGCTCTGGCAGCTCACCGACCGGCTCTACGCGAGCCAGGGGGGCGAGAACGACGGATGGGTGACCGACGAGCTCCTCGAGCGGATCTCGGGCGAGCTCGGACTCGACTACGCGAAGCTCGCGACCGACGCGGACGGTCAGGCCGTGCTCCAGCAGGCGAACGCGATGGCGACGGAGGCCGAGCAGCGCGAGGTGCCTGGCACGCCTTGGTTCTACGTCCAGGTGGGCGGCAAGGAGCCGTACGAGGTACGTCCCGGCTCGTTCGCGATCGAGGAGTTCCGCGAGATCCTCGACGACGCGCTAACGAGCTGACGGAACGGCGTGAGCGACCGTGCGCTCCGGGCCGGCGTTGTCGTCGTAGCGCTCGCCGGCGTCGCCGTTGCGGGGTACCTGACGTACGTTCACTACCGGCCTGGAGCGCTCATC
>JACDBY010000238.1 GCA_013694685.1 Actinomycetota bacterium | reverse complement strand
GTCGTGGGCGGCCCAGGCGCCGAAGGCGACCGCCTTTAGCGTCGTCTCCTTGTCGGGCGAGCCCTTGACGCGGAAGGTGCCGTCACCGAACTCGAGGTCGTCGACCGCGACCTCCCACTGGTGGGCGACGATCTGGCGCGCCTTCTCGATCACCTTCTCGCCGGCGTACCAGAGGGCGACGCCCCCGACCGCAAGGCTGCGGCTGCCGTAGGTGTCCATCCCGATCGAGGCGATCGACGTGTCGCCGTGGAGGACCTCGACCTCGTCGATGTCGCAGCCGAGCTGGTCGGCGACGATCTGCGCCCAGGCCGTCTCGTGACCCTGGCCGTGGGGCGACGTTCCCGTGATCACCTGGATCGAGCCGGTCGGGAGACAGCGGATGGTCGCCGTGTCCCAGCCGCCCGCCGCGTAGCGGATCGCCCCGAGGATGCGTGACGGCGCGAGGCCGCACATCTCGTTGTAGGTCGAGAAGCCGACACCGAGCTGCTTCTCGCCACCGTTCTCGCGGCGGCGGGCCTGCTCCTCACGGAACGCGTCGAGGTCGAGCAGCTCGAGCAGCTTGTCGAGCGAGGCCTCGTAGTCGCCGGAGTCGATCGTGAGTCCGGAGGCGATCGTCGCGGGGAACTCCTTGATGAAGTTCTTGCGGCGCAGCTCGAGCTTGTCCATCCCCAGCTCGTCGGCGAGCACGTCCATCGTGCGCTCGAGCACGTACGTCGCCTCGGGGCGACCGGCACCGCGGTACGCGTCCGTCGGAGTGGTGTTCGTGAAGACCCCCGTGAACTCGACGCTGTAGTTCGGGATCGCATACGGCCCAGCGTAGATCCAGGCCCCGAGGAGCGGCACGCCCGGCGTGACGAGCTGCAGGTACGCGCCCATCGCCGCCTTGACCCTGGCGCGGCAGTGCGTGATCGTGCCGTCCTTCGTCGCGCCGAGCGTGTACTCGGTGAGGAAGTCGCGGCCGTGGATCGTCGCGAGGTAGCCCTCCGAGCGCTCTTCGACCCACTTGACGGGCGTCCCGAGCCGCCGCGCGACCGCGACCGCCAGGAGCTCTTCCGCGTAGACGTCGCACTTCGAGCCGAAGCCGCCACCGACGTCCGGCGCGACGACGCGGAGCTTCGACTCGTGCATGCCGAGAGTCGCTGCGACGAGCACACGAAGGATGTGGGGAATCTGCGTCGCCGAGTAGAGCGTCACATCGTCGACGAGACCGGGCACCGCGAGCACCGCCCGCGGCTCGATCGCGTTCGGGATCAGACGCGGCTGGAAGTACGTGCGCGTGACCACCACCTGGGCGTCGTCGATCGCCTCGCCGGTTGCGTCGGTGTCGAGCCGCCACACGTAGCACTCGTTCGTGCCGAGATCGGGGTGGACGACGGTCGCGTCGTCATCGAGCGCCTTCGCGACCTCGACGCAGGCGTCGAGCGGGTCGTACTCGACTTCCACGAGCTCGGCAGCGTCCTTCGCCTGTGTCCTCGTCTCGGCGATCACGACAGCGACACCGTCGCCCTGGTACCTCGGGTTGCTCGTCAACGGGTAGTGCGGCGGATTGCGCATCTCCTCGGTGACGGGCCACGCGCACGGCATCGCAGCCTTCCAGTCGTCCTGGAGGTCGGCGGCCGAGAGCACTGCGACGACGCCTTCCGCCTTGCTCGCCGCGTCCGAGTCGATGCCCGTGATGGTGGCGTTCGCGTACGGGCTGCGAACGACGACCATCGCCAGCGTCCCCGCCGTGGCCATGTTGTCGACGTACGTGCCGCGCCCTGTCAGCAGCGAGCGATCCTCGCGACGCTTCACGGGCGCGCCGATGTACGACGTTCTCTCCTCGGTCGCGCTCACGACGCCCTCCCCATGGTGGTTGCGGCCTCCTGGACGGCCACGACGATGTTGTGGTAGCCGGTGCAGCGGCAGAGGTTCCCCTCGAGTCCGGTGCGGATCTCCTGCTCGCTCGTCGCGCCACCGTGCTCGATCAGCGAGACCGCCGCCATCACCATGCCGGGTGTGCAGTAGCCGCACTGGAGCGCGTGATGGTCGTGGAAAGCCTGCTGGACGGGATGGAGCTCGCCGTTCGACGCGAGTCCCTCGATCGTCGTGATCTCCGCGCCGTCGACCTGGACGCCGAGCAGGGTGCACGACTTCGCAGCGGCGCCGTCCACGATCACCGTGCAGGCGCCGCACGACGACGTGTCGCAGCCGACATTCGTGCCGGTCAGGCCCAGCTGCTCCCGCAGGACGTAGACGAGCAGATCACGCGGCTCGAGCTCGAGCTCGTGCCGTTTCCCATTCACGGTCAGCGCAACGCTTCGCACCGTGGCCTCCTTGGGGGACATCGATCGTACTACCGCTCTGGCTCCCGAGCCTATACCGGCGGCGCGGGCGTCGATAGGTTGAGTGGCCGTGACCGACGTCCGCGAGATCCACGAGAAGGATCTGCCCCGGTTCGTCGCGACGATGGGTGCCGTCCTTGGAGAACTGTCATCGGTCGAGGGACTGGTCGACTGAAACGGCAGGACGCCACGTCGGTCGAGCAGGCTCGATGACGGTGCGCGGCCCGCTCTAGTCGAGATACGGACGCAGTGCGGTTTCGAGCGTCGCCATTCGCTCGACCACGGGCGCCCCGGTTGCGATCGGATCCGGTGGCCGTTCGGCCCAGACTGCGTCCGGCCCGAACGCGAAGAACGCGTCCCAGACGAGCTGCCCCGGTGAGCCGAACGCCGCCGCCAGATCGTCGCTCACGAGCTGCTCGTTATCCCAGTAGTGGGTCGCGCGGTCGTCGACCATCACGTCGGCGACCTCGAAGCGGCTGTCGAGCGGCATGACCGGCAGCCACACGACGTACACCCTGAGATCGGCCTCGGGATACCGCTCGAGGATCCGTTCCTGCACCGCACGGGCGCCGTCGCGGCAGGTGCTTCAGGTCGGCGAGAGCAGGATCAGAAGTCGCGCCGCGCCCTGATCCTCCGCGAACGCCGTCTTCAGCATCGCGAGTCGCTCGAGCTCCACCACCTCGCCGTGAGTGCCACCGATAGGTGCGGGCGCGTCCGAGCCACCGCACCCCGCGAGCCCGAGCGTCAGCGCCATCATCGCCGCGACCCGGATGCACGACACGGGACGAGGATAGTTCCTAGCGCCGCGACTTGAGCGCGCGCTCCATCTGCCGCTTGGCGTCGCGCGCTGCGAGATCGCGCCGTTTGTCGATTCGCTCCTTACCGCGGGCGACGGCGAGCTCGACCTTGACGCGACCGTCCTTGAAGTACAGCCGGGTCGGGATGAGCGTCAGGCCCTTCTCGCGCACCATCCCGTAGAGGGAGTCGATCTCCCGCCGGTGCAGAAGGAGCTTGCGCGGGCGATCGGGCTCGTGGTTGCGCACGTTCCCCTGCGCGTACGCGGCAATCGTCGCGCCGACGAGCCACGCCTCGCCCTCGCGGATCTCGCCGTACGCCTGCGCGAGCTGCGCGCCACCCTCGCGCAGCGACTTCACCTCGGTCCCGGTCAGCTGCAGGCCGGCCTCGACCCGCTCGAGCAGGTGATAGTCGTGGCGCGCACGACGGTTCTCGGCGATCGGTTTCGTCCCTGGCACCCCGGCAGTGTAGGAGCCCTACCGACGCCCGGTTCGCGCGCAGCGCTCGCAGAGCGGGTACCACGGCGGGCAGGTGCGGCCGCACGAGCGGCAGCGGCCCAACTTCCCCTCGCGCACCTCGACGGCGAGCCGGCGAACGACCCGCTCGGCGGCAGCTTGCTCGAGCGCTGCTGCACGCTCGATCGTGACGCCACCGATCCCCGGGTACTGGAGCGCGAACCAGCGGAGGATCGACGCGACGCGCCCCGCTTCCTCGGCCTCCGCCAGCGAGCAGTCCCGCAAACGCGAGGTGTCGAGCAGGAACTGGAGGAACGGGCGCTGCGCTCGATCGCCCGCGATCGCGAGCGCGAAGATACCGAGGAGCTCTGCCCCGTCCGGGTCGATCGGCGCGTTGACCAGTCGCCACGTGTCCTCGAGACCGAGTTGCCGCCCTCGCTCGCGGAGGTGTCGCTCGACGACGGCCAGACGGCCGCGGATCGGTTGCAGCGACTCGACCGCGAGCCAGCTCTCGCGCGCCCACTCGCGGGTCGCGACGCGGTGCCAGGCGGCGAGCGCGGCATCGAGGTGGCGCGCCTCCTCGATCCCGAGATCTCCGAGCCGCGGCCCGATGCGCGCCTCGTCGACGATCCGATAGCCACGATGACCTTCCGGCAGCTCGACGTGGGGCTCGAGCGCCGACTCGACGATCTCCGGGTCGGCGCTCGCCCACGGAACACCAACGAGCACACCGACGTGGCCGCGCTCGACCAGCCCGAAACGCCCTGCCCGGCCGGCGATCTGCGCGAGCTCCCAGGGCAGCAGGTTGCGCCGTGACTCCCCGTCGAACTTCGTCGTCTCGGCGAAGAGCAGCGTCTCGCAGGGCAGGTTGACTCCATGGCCGAGGACGTCCGTTGCGACGCACACCTCGGCCGCCCCGGAGAGGAACCGGTCGATCTCCTCGCGGCGCGAGCCGAGCGGCATTGCGCCGTAGAGCACCGCGACACGATCCGGATGCAGGCGATTGACCTCACCCGCGAGGGCGAGTACCGCCTTGCGGCTGAAGGCCACGACGACGGTGCCCGGTGTCAGAGCCCGGAGCTGCCGGGCGCCGACGAACTCGAGCGGCAGCATCCGCTCGTGGACACGCAGCTCCGCCTCGGGGAATGCGCGCCTGACGAGCGGGAGCGCATCGAGCGCCCCGAGGAGCCGCACGTGGCGGTACTCCCCCGCGAGCAGCAGTTCCGTCCAGGCGGCGCCCCGCTCCTCGTCGTCGGCCCACTGCACCTCGTCGAGAACCAGGACGTCGCCAGAGTCGGGTGCCATCTCGACGGTGCAGCAGAGGATCGGCGCCTCGTCGTTGACGCGCTCCTCGCCGGTGACGAGCCCGACCTTGTCGGCGCCGAGGAGTGCGCCCAGCCGCCGATGCGCCTCTTGCGCCAGCATGCGCAGGGGGCCGGCATAGACGCCCCTCCCCTGCTCGGCGAGGAACGTGAGCGCGTCGTGGGTCTTGCCCGAGTTCGTCGGGCCGAGGTGGGCAACGACCGTCTCCGGCGCACGGCGTCGTTCCGGGAGCCGGATGGCGATCCGTCCCTCGGCACGGGTCACGGCCGCGCGACGATAGGCGCCCGTTGCACGTGCGTGTCGCGCGGCACGCGACGGGCGCCGAGGCGGGCGCGAGCGGCGGGCTCTGGCCATCGGGCAACGGTAGCCGCGCGGTTCCCACGCGAGATCGTGGCATCTCGCCAGGTGGGCGCGCGTCGTGCCAGGCATGGAGCCACGTCCGTTGCGGACGCGGCTTGCGGGGACAACGGGCGGTCGGCGCTTTGACGCACCGTGCGGCTTTTTGCAGGGCAGCGAGAGAGGTCAGCGGAGCGATGCGGTGCCAGGCACGAAGCCACGTCCGGCGAGGACGTGTCGTCGCCGGCCCACGCGGCTCAGCGTGGGTCGGGGTCGGTCAGACCTTGAGGTAGCGGCGCAGCGTCAGGCCCGAGCCGAGCGCACCGACGAAGAGACCGACGCCGAGGAGGATCAGTGCGATGAGGGTGAAGCCGAGCGCCCGCACGTCGTCCGAGGAGTCGATCTGACCGAGGATCGACGGCAAAGCGAGCTCCTTGCCGATCAGGAGAAGCACGATCGCCGCCACGGCCCCCACGAGCCCACAGAGTAGGCCCTCGACCATGAACGGGCCGCGCACGAACCAGTTGGTCGCGCCGACGAGCTTCATCACCTCGATCTCTCGGCGACGGGAGAAGATCGAGAGCCGGATCGTGTTCGCGATGAGGAGCACCGAGGCGATGAGCAGCACGGCCACGGCGACGACGAACACGACCTCGATCACGCGAGCAACCTGGAGGATTCGCTTCGACGTCTGCTGGCCGTCCTTCACGCGCTCGACCCCGGCGAACTTCTGCGAGCGGATCGCGGCGGAGAGCTCCTTGACCTCCTCCGCACGCCGGGGCGTGATCTCGTAGGACGAGGGCAGAGGGTTGGTCGGCAGATTGGCGG
>JACDBY010000228.1 GCA_013694685.1 Actinomycetota bacterium | reverse complement strand
TCCTTCACGCGCTCGACCCCGGCGAACTTCTGCGAGCGGATCGCGGCGGAGAGCTCCTTGACCTCCTCCGCACGCCGGGGCGTGATCTCGTAGGACGAGGGCAGAGGGTTGGTCGGCAGATTGGCGGTCAACTCCGGGTAGCGCCGCTTCATGCGTTGAAGCGCTTCAGCGCGCGAGACGAACTGGTAGTCCGCGATCTGATCCGGGTTCGTGCGCAGGAAGGCGCCAACCGCGTTCACCTGTCTGGGTGAGACGCCCTCGACGAAGAACACCTTCACCTCGAGCTGATCCTTCACGTGATCGGACCAGGAGACGACCCAAGAGCCGAGCGCGACGAGAAGCCCGAGCAGGAACATCCCGATCAGGACGGTCATGGTCGCGGCGAACGAGGTGGAGATGTTCGCTCCGATCGAGCGGAAGGCCTCGGAGACGACGAGCTTGGTGCGGTTCACGGGCGGGCCCTCACTCTGTCTCGTAGCCTCCGCGGCGCTCGTCGCGGACGATGCGTCCGTTATCCAGCGCGATGACGCGCTTTCGCATCTTGTCGACCATCTCGCGGTCGTGGGTGACCATCAGGATCGTCGTGCCGGCCGTGTTGATCCGGTGGAGAAGCTGCATGATCCCCACCGAGGTATCCGGATCGAGGTTGCCAGTCGGCTCGTCACAGATGAGAAGTGGCGGATGATTGACGACGGCGCGCGCGATCGACACGCGCTGCTGCTCGCCGCCGGAGAGTTCGTCCGGGCGCGAGCCCGCCTTGTGCGCGAGCCCGACGAGCGCGAGCACCTCGGGCACCTTGCGGCGAATCGACATCGAAGACTCGCCCTGCACGCGCAGCGCGTAAGCGACGTTCTCAGCCGCCGAGCGGTCGCGCAGCAGCTTGAAGTCCTGGAACACGCAGCCGACGTTCCGCCGAAGGAGCGGCACCTTCGACCGCTTGAGGCGTGTGAGGTCGCGCCCGCCCACCATGATCCGTCCGCTCGTCGGCTCGAGCTCCTTCAAGAGCAGGCGGATGATCGTCGACTTGCCCGAGCCCGACGGTCCCACGACGAAGACGAAGTCGCCCTTGTCGATCACAAACGAGGCTCGCTCTAGCGCGACGACGTCCGGCTCGTAGACCTTGCGAACGTCCTCGAAGACGATCATCGCCGTCGCCGCGGCAGGCCCTGCGCCGTTCCCGTTCGCCGAGGTCACGTCCGGACCCTCGAGGAGCGCTGCGGCTGAAGACTGGGATGTGAGCAGGTCGTCCATGACCGGGCGAGAGCGTCGCCGGGGCCGACTTTTCGCCCCGATGCAGCTCCGGTTCTGGTTCGCGCAAGTGTAGCCGAGTCCTCTGGCGATCCTTTTCGTTCGCCAAGGAGGATTCGGCAGTCGCCGAACCCGCGGCTCGTCCCCTCCTGCGGCGGGGGCGCCATCTGAAGACCGCCGCCTTTGGCGTCAGGCGTTCGCGGTCGCAACTGCCTCGGGGGCGAGTCCGTCTATGCCGCCGTGCCGGCCGCTTTCGCGAGCAGATACGCCTGGACGAAGCCATCGAGCGAGCCATCGAGGACGGACTGCGCGTTTCCAACCTCGTAATCGGTGCGGTGGTCCTTGACCATCTGGTACGGATGCAGGACGTAGGAGCGGATCTGGCTCCCGAAACCGACGTCCACCTTGCTCCCCCGCTCTCGGGCGAGCTCTGCTTCGCGCTCCTCCTCCTGCACCTCGGCGAGCCGCGAGCGCAGGATGCGCATCGCCGTCGCCTTGTTCGACGCCTGGGAGCGCTCGTTCTGGCACTGCACGACGATGCCGGACGGTAGATGGGTGATGCGGACCGCGGAGTCGGTCTTGTTGACGTGCTGGCCACCTGCCCCGCTCGCGCGGTAGGTGTCGATGCGAAGGTCGCTCTCGTCGATCTCGATGTCGTCGCTCTCGGGCAGGAGCGGCGCGACGACGACCTGGGCGAACGCCGTGTGCCGGCGGTGCGCGGAGTCAAAGGGCGACTGGCGGACGAGCCGGTGGACTCCCCGCTCCGCCTTCACGAGCCCGTAGGCGTTCTCGCCCCTGACGGTTGCAGTCGCCGACTTGAGGCCGGCCTCCTCACCTGGACTTGCCTCGACGATCTCGGTCTGGAAGCCACGGTCGGCCGTCCACCGCAGGTACATGCGGAGGAGCATCTCGGCCCAGTCCTGCGCGTCCGTGCCACCCGTCCCCGCGGTGATCGATAGGACGGCATCCCCTGTGTCGTACTCGCCGTTGAAGAGCGCTTCCTCCTGCAGCCGTGCGAGCTCGTCGCGGACGGGCACGATCTGCTCGGCCACCTCGGACTCGAGCCCGGGCTCGAGCTCGAGCAGCTCGGTCGCCTCGTCGACCTCGTGCCGGAGGGCGTCGTAGCGGTCGAGTCGACGCGTCACGCGTGCGTGCTCCGTGCTCACCCTCGCCGCCTTGCTCTGGTCGTCCCAGAAGCCAGGCGCGCCCATGGCGGTCTCGAGCTCGCCGAGCCTGAGCTTCAGCGCATCCGGGTCAAAGGTAGTCACGGACCCAGGCGAGCTGGGCCCCGAGCTCCGTGAGCTGGTCGGCGACGGGTCTGTCGTCGGTGACTGCCATCGGGCGATCGTACCGCTCCGATGACTTCCGGCCTCCGGAGCGGTCTCTGCTTCAGAAGCCGACCGGAAAGGAACACGCCATGCCGATCAAGACCGACAAGCAGGGGACGCTGCGCAAGCGTTTCAGTGCGACCCTGAAGAAGAGCCCTGCCAAGGGCGGGTGGACGTACGTCGTCATGCCGGACTCCGTCGAGTTCTTCGGCACGCGCGGACTCGTGAAGTCCCGCGGTACGGTCGACGGCCACTCGTTCGAGAGCTCGTTCATGGCGATGGGCGACGGGACGCACAAGCTCCCGATCAAGGCCGAGCTGCGCCGCGCGATCGGAAAGGAGGCCGGCGACCGTGTGAACGTCGAGTTGCACGAGCGACTCGCCTGAGCAGGCGCTCGGCCCGGGCGAGGGTCAGGGACAACCCGCCCCTAGCAGCGCCGCACGCCCGCGCACCCTCGTATCCCTCAGGTGGGTAGGGCCAGTCGGTGACTCAGTCGGGCGCAAGCTCGTACACTCGTGTCATGCCCCGCCGTGGACAGCACGATCAGAGCCCAGGCGACGGCCGCCAGCCATATTCGGATGAGGGCGGCCCGGAGGGTCGTCACGCGAAGACGCACGACGTCCGCCGCGAGGAGGCGACCCGCCCCAAGAGACCCGAGCCGGAGGAAGATTTCTCGGCCGATCTTGCGTCGGTCGAGGACGGTGGCGGGCACGCGGCCGAGAGCATCCCGGCGGCGGACGACAAAGCGCTGCACAGTGCGCTGGGGCTCGACGGGTCCGAACTGGCCCGGCTCGCGATCCTCGAGGTCGGTACGCGACTGGAGCAGGGCGGTACGTACGTCGACCTGACAGAGCTCGAGCGAGGACCGTTCACCGCGCTCGGCGGTCACGAGGTCGCGCGCGGCAGCAGGATCGTCGCAAAGCGCGACACGGACTACGAGCTCTGGAACCGTCTCGTCGGTCAGGGGCGCGAGCCGACGGTCGAGCGACCCGAGAGCGTGTAGCCCGCTCACCCGTATGTGGATAGTGCGTAAGCCGCCGCCGGCGACTTACGCACCGTGGCAGCGCTTGAGCTTCTTACCGCTCCCGCACCAGCACGGGTCGTTGCGACCGATGTCGCGATGCTCGTTGACGACCGGCTTCGGAGCCCCCATGGGCGTTCGCTCGGGAGGCTCGGCCAGGGCGGTCGCCGCGCCACCGCCCGCGGCCGCGATCGCCTCGGCGCCGTGCACGCTTTCATGCTCGTACGCGATCGGCTGCGGAGCGTGGACGGGCTGGAGCTGCTGCTCGGCCTCGTCGCGCTGCACCTCGACGTGGAAGAGCGTCAGAACGACCTCCTCGCGAATCGAGCGGCCGAGCTGCTCGAACATCACGTGGCCCTCGCCGCGGTACTCGACGAGCGGGTCCTTCTGCGCCATGGCGCGGAGGTGGACGCCCTCACGGAGGTAGTCCATCGACTCCAAGTGCTCTCGCCAGCGGGTGTCGACGATCTGGAGGATCACGTAGCGCTCGATCTCACGCATCAGCTCGGTGCCGAACGACTCCTCGCGCTCCGAGTACGTGTCGAGCGCGTCCTCGACGAACTCGTCGGCGAGCGCGTCCTGACGCTCGACGTCGACCTCGTCGCGGAGCTCCTGGACCGTGATGTCGCTGACGTAGAGCGACGCCATCTGCGCCACCAGCCCCGCCAGATCCCAGTCCTCGGGGTGCTCGGCCTCCGTGAACTGCGCCACGTTGGCCCGAATGACCTCGTGGATCCACTCGCGGATCTCGTCCGAGAGGTCGTCGCCGTCGAGGACGTGGCGGCGCTGCTCGTAGATGACCATGCGCTGCGTGTTCATTACGTCGTCGTACTTGAGGACGTTCTTGCGGGAGACGAAGTTCTGCTCCTCGACCTTCTTCTGGGCGCTCTCGATCTGGCGCGAGAGGATCGAGGCCTCCATCGGCTGGTCGTCCGGGATCTTGAAGCGCTCCATGATCCCGTGGATCCGGTCGCCCGCGAAGATGCGGACGAGGTCGTCCTGCGCGGAGAGGTAGAAACGGGTCTCGCCCGGGTCGCCCTGACGGCCCGAGCGGCCACGCAGCTGGTTGTCGATCCGCCGTGACTCGTGCCGCTCGGTGCCGAGCACGTAGAGCCCGCCCGCCTCGACGACGCCCTCACCGAGCTTGATGTCGACGCCGCGGCCGGCCATGTTCGTGGCGATCGTCACCGCGCCCGGGAGGCCGGCGTCCTTGATGATCTCGCTCTCGCGCTCGTGCTCCTTGGCGTTCAGCACGTTGTGCGGGATTCCGCGCCGGGTGAGGAGCTCCGAGAGGTACTCGGACGTCTCGACCGCAATCGTGCCGACGAGCACCGGCTGACCGTTCTCGTGCCGCTCCACGATGTCCTCGGCGACCGCCGCCCACTTCGCGTCCTTGGACTTGAAGATGTAGTCGTTCTCGTCGGCCCGCGCGACCGGGACGTTCGTGGGGATCTCGACCACGTGGAGGTCGTAGATCTCGACGAACTCCTTCTCCTCCGTCTTCGCGGTACCGGTCATCCCGGCGAGCTTCTCGTAGAGTCGGAAGTAGTTCTGGAGCGTGATCGTGGCGAGCGTGACGTTCTCCTCGCGGATCGAGACGTCCTCCTTGGCCTCGATCGCCTGATGGAGCCCCTCGCTCCAGCGCCGGCCTTCCATGATCCGGCCCGTGTACTCGTCGACGATCTTGACCTCGCCGTCCTGGACGACGTAGTCGACGTCGCGCTTGTAGAGCGACTGCGCCTTGAGTGCCTGCGTCAGGTGGTTGACGAGCTGGACGTTCCGCGGGTCGTAGAGGTTGTCGATGCCGAGCGCGCGCTCGACCTTCTCGATCGTCGCCTGCGCCGGCGAGACCGTCTTGAACTTCTCGTCGTAGAGGAAGTCCGCACCCGAGAGCTCCGTCTCGTCCTCGCCCTTCATCACCTTGCGGGTCAGCGGGGCCCCCTCGAGGTCGCGTACGACCCGCGCGAAGTCGTAGTACGTCTTCGCGGCGGTCTCGGGCTCGCCGGAGATGATAAGCGGGGTTC
>JACDBY010000203.1 GCA_013694685.1 Actinomycetota bacterium | reverse complement strand
GAGCTTGGCATTGGCGAGCACGTCCTCCTCGTCGAGGTTGAGTGAGTAGATCCGGCCCAGGACGTTGGCGGTCGTCGGAGACGTCGACCCGCCGGTCATGCGTCCTCCATGTTGGTTCTCCCCTGACTCCGCGCAGTCTTGGGAAGCGCTGCTCTGACGTGGTCGTCGGCCTGGCCTACTGGGCGGTGAAGGCCGGGAGAACGAGTTCGTCACGTTCCGCACGCGATGATTGCTCAGACCATTTTATCGAACAACTGTTCGATCCGATTCGGGGGCTAGACTCGTCTCGATGGCCGAGCATCTCGTCGTTCACGGCGCGCGGGAGCACAACCTCAAGAACGTCACAGTCGCGCTCCCGCGGAACGCGCTCGTGTGCGTCACCGGTCTGTCCGGGTCGGGCAAGTCGAGCCTTGCCTTCGACACGATCTACGCGGAGGGGCAGCGCCGCTACGTCGAGTCGCTCTCCGCCTACGCGCGCCAGTTCCTCCAGATGATGGAGAAGCCCGACGTCGACTCGATCGACGGGCTCTCGCCGGCGATCTCGATCGACCAGAAGACGACCTCGCGCAATCCGCGCTCGACCGTCGGCACCGTCACCGAGATCTACGACTACCTCCGGCTCCTCTACGCCCGGGTCGGGCGGCCGCACTGCCCGGTGTGCGGCCGGCAGATCGCCGGGCAGAGCCTCGACCAGATCGTCGAGCAGGTCCTCGCGCTACCGGAGGGCACCCGGTTCACGGTCGACGCCCCGGTCGTCCGCGACCGCAAGGGCGAGTTCCGCGACGTGCTCGAGGAGCTCCGCCGCGACGGCTTCACGCGCGTCAAGGTCGACGGCGAGCAACGCCTCCTCGAGGACGAGATCGTCCTGGACAAGAAGTTCAAGCACACGATCGAGGTGGTCGTCGATCGCCTCGTGATGAAGCCCGACCTGCGTCTTCGGCTCACGCAGAGCATCGAGACGGCGACGTCCTTGGCCGAGGGCCTCGTCGGAATCGCCGTCGTCGACGGCGATTCCTATCTCTACAGCGAGAACTTCGCGTGCCCCGAGCACGGTGTCTCGCTCGCCGAGCTCGAGCCGCGCGTCTTCTCCTTCAATGCGCCGCACGGGGCTTGCCCTCGGTGCACGGGCCTCGGGTCCCAGCTCGAGATCGACCCCGATCTGCTCGTGCCGGATCCGAGCCTCTCGATCGAGGAGGGTGCCCTCGTGCCGTGGTCGCTCGGCGGCCAGGGCTTCTACGAGTCCGTGATCAAAGCGATCGCCGACCGGTACGAGATCGACCTTGCGACGCCGTGGCGCGACCTCGAGCGCGAGCAGCAGGACCGCTTCCTCTTCGGCACCGGCGGCGACCGGATCCTCGTCACGTACCGCAACCGGATGGGACGCAAGCGCCAATACACGATGGCGTTCGAGGGGCTCGTCACGAACCTCCAGCGTCGCTACCGGGAGACCGACTCGAGTACCCAGCGCGAGCGGATCGAGGAATACATGTCGATGCGCCCGTGCCCGGTGTGCCACGGTGCGCGACTTCGCCCCGAGGTGCTCGCGGTCACGGTCGGCGGCAAGTCGATCCACGCCTTCGCCGAGCAGTCGGTGCAGCGGGCGCTGGGCTCCCTCGACGAGCTCGGGCTCACCCGAACGGAGGAGCTCATCGGCAGCCGCATCGTCAAGGAGATCCGGGAGCGGCTGACGTTCCTCGACGACGTCGGGGTCGGATACCTGAACCTCGACCGGGCCGCCCGGACGCTCTCCGGCGGAGAGGCGCAGCGGCTGCGGCTCGCGACGCAGATCGGCTCGCAGCTCGTCGGTGTGCTCTACATCCTCGACGAGCCCTCGATCGGGCTCCACCAGCGCGACAACGGACGGTTGATCGGGACGCTCGAGCGGCTCCGCGACCTCGGTAACACCGTGCTCGTCGTCGAGCACGACGAGCAGATGATGCGCACCGCCGACTGGCTCGTCGACATGGGGCCAGGCGCGGGCGAGCATGGCGGCGAGGTCGTCGCCGAGGGCACCGCGCGTGACCTGATCCGGAACCGCCGCTCCGTGACGGGCCATTTCCTCTCCGGCAAGCGGCGGATCGCGGTGCCCGAGCGGCGCACGGAGGATCGCGGCACCCTCCGCATCTGCGGCGCTCGAGAGCACAACCTGAAGGGGATCGACGTCGAGTTCCCGGTCGGCAAGTTCGTCTCCGTGACCGGGGTCTCCGGCTCGGGCAAGTCAACGCTCGTGAACGAGATCGTCTACAAGGCGCTCGCGAATCGCCTCTCGAAGACCCGGACGAAGCCCGGGGCGCACGACACCGTCGAGGGAATCGACGGCTTCGACAAGGTGATCGAGATCGACCAGCGGCCGATCGGCCGGACACCACGCTCGAACCCCGCGACCTACACGGACCTCTTCACGCACGTGCGCGAGCTGTACTCGCTCACACCCGAGGCGAAGGTGCGCGGCTACAAGCCGGGACGCTTCTCGTTCAACGTCCGCGGCGGCCGGTGCGAGACGTGCAAGGGGGACGGGCAGATCAAGATCGAGATGCACTTCCTGCCCGACGTCTACGTCCCCTGCGAGACGTGTCACGGGCGGCGCTACAACCGTGAGACGCTCGAGGTGCGGTTCAAGGGAAAGTCGATCGCCGACGTGCTCGAGATGTCGGTCGAGGAGGCGCTCGAGTTCTTCTCCAAGATCCCGAAGATCCGGCGGCGGCTCCAGACGCTGCATGACGTCGGCCTCGACTACATCCGGCTCGGCCAGCCCGCGACGACGCTCTCGGGTGGCGAGGCGCAGCGCGTCAAGCTCGCCGCGGAGCTCTCCAAGATCGCGACGGGGCGGACGCTCTACATCCTCGACGAGCCGACGACGGGTCTCCACTTCGCCGACATCGAGAAGCTGCTCGAGGTGTTGCAGCGGCTCGTCGACGCCGGGAACACCGTGGTCGTGATCGAGCACAATCTCGACGTGATCAAGCAGGCAGACTGGATCGTCGACCTCGGCCCCGAAGGCGGAGAGGCCGGAGGCGAGGTGATCGCCGTCGGAACACCCGAAGACGTCGCGCAGGTCGAGGAATCGCATACCGGGCAGTACCTGCGTGCCGCGCTCGCCGAGGGCCGCGTCGCCGCTGCTGCGTGAGCTACCCGAGGGTGCGGTGGGATCTCACGAGGCGTGCAGCTCCGCGCCGGCCGCGGATGCCTCGAGCTGTGCGATGCGCTCGAGCACCCGGGCCGCTCCGGCGCCTTCGTAGAACACCCGCGCCTCGGCGAGGAGCGGGCGCGACCTCTTCCGTGCGGCCCTGGGCGACCAGCGAGCGCGCGTAGTCGACGAGGATCTGGGTTTCGTAGAGAGGGACGACGCCCAGGTTTCGAGCGGAGGCGAGCCCGAGCGCGAAGTGGTCGTCGCCTCGTCGTGGTCGCCCTCGGCAGCCGCGAGGACTCCCGCGAGCCGCTCGTGCTGCGCCGTCAGGTGCCGCGTCGCGCGATCCGCGAGCAGGGCGCCGACCGTGCGATTAGCCTCGACCGCAGGGCTTCGGTCGCCGACGTCGCCGGCCAGCCGCGCGATCGCGCTCACCTCACCTGCGACCATGAGATCGTAGAGTCGAAATCGCGTAATGACGACAAAGCTGTCGATTGCGATCCTCAGGGCTTCCTCGGGCCTGTCGTCGAGCTGAGCGAGGATTCGGTTTTTTGCGCTATGGCACCACTCCCACTGGAAGTCGCTCGTGTCCTCCGACATCGCCACCCGGTCGACGAGATTCCTGGCGTCGACCGGCTGTCCACGTTCCCAGAGGCATTCGCCGAGTGGGAGGGCCGCGCCCGCCACACTGATGTCGGGCTGCTCGAGGTCGAGCGCCTCGACCCAGCGTCCCTCACGGACATACGCCTCGATCGTCATCCCCGTGAACACCTGCTCCCACTCGCGGTCGCCCCGCCGGCGTGCGAGCTCGAGCGCGGGCTGGATGAGGGCCCCCAGCTCGTCGAGTCGATCGAGCCGGTCGAGCACTCCGGATA
>JACDBY010000200.1 GCA_013694685.1 Actinomycetota bacterium | reverse complement strand
CGACCTGGGCGCCGCGCACCGCCTCGGCGATCGGTCGCACCTCGAGCCCTGCCTCCTCGGCGTCCGACCACGAGGACGAGCCCTCGCGGAGGCCGACGACGACCTGGACACCGGAGTCGTGGAGGTTGAGCGCGTGCGCGTGTCCCTGGCTGCCGTAGCCCACCACGGCCACGGTGCCGTCGAGGAGTGAGAGGTCGCCGTCGCGGAGAATCGTCGCCATTGCGTGTGTGTCCTTTCGGTCGATCGTGGTCGAAGGGCGAGATATATCTCGCCCCTACGGATTGGTGCGGTCGGTTGTCGACCGGTCGTTCGGTCGTGTGTTGGCGTAGGGGCGAGATACATCTCGCCCTATCCGATCGCGGCCAGGCGCCGCGCGGCACGTCGTTTCGTCGAGGCGCGGGGAACACCGATGCGCCCGGTGCGCACGAGGTCGGCGATCCCGTACGGGCGACAGAGCTCATGGAAGGCATCGAGCTCCTCCGTTGTCCCGGAGATTTCGAGGACGACTGCTTCGGGCCCGACGTCGAGAAGGCGTCCGCCGAGCGCGTCCGTCGCGCGCAGGAGCTCGCCCCTGCGGGCGGGCGGAACCGTCACCCGCGCGACGAGCAGCTCGCGTTCGACGGCCTCGCCGGAGACGAGCTCGGTCACCCGCAACACGTTCACGAGCTTGTGGATCTGCTTCTCGATCTGCTCGAGCGAGTGGTGCGAGCAGTCGACCCGGAGCGTGATGCACGAGACCCCCGGCCGCTCCGTCGGACCGACGGCGAGCGAGTCGATGTTGAAGCCGCGGCGCGCGAACATCGTCGTGATGCGCCCGAGTGCTCCGGGCTTGTCCTCGACGACGACGGACAGAGTGTGCTTCACGACGCCTTCGCCTCCACGGTCTCCGAGTACTCCACCATGTCGAGCGCGGCTGCGCCCGCGGGGATCATCGGGAAGCACTGCTCGGCGGGGTCGACGCGGCAGTCCACGACGACTGTCCGCCCGGACGCAAGGGCCTCGGCGAGCGCGGGCTCGAGCTCGGCCTCGCTCTGCACCACGAGACCGACGCCGCCGTACGCCTCGGCGAGCTTGGCGTAGTTCGGCACGTCGGTCGTCAGGTGCACGTGCGAGCGGCGGCCGTCGTAAAACATGTCCTGCCATTGCGTGACCATCCCGAGGTAGCCGTTGTTGACGAGCACGACGACGATCGGGAGGTCCTCGAGCACCGCGGTCGTGAGCTCCTGCGCGGTCATCTGGAAGCAGCCGTCCCCGTCCACGCAGACGACCGTCGCCTCTGGGCGCGCCGCCTTGGCGCCCACCGCGGCGGGAATCCCGTAGCCCATCGTCCCGAGGCCCCCCGACGTGATGAAGCTGCGCGGCCGCTCGGAGAGGACGTACTGCATCGCCCACATCTGATGCTGCCCGACGCCCGTCGTCACGATGACGTCCGTGCCCGCGGTCAGCCGCTGCAACGTCTCGAGCACGCGCTGCGGCTTGAGCCAGCCCTCGGCGGCGCCATAGCGGAGCGGGAACTCCTCGCGCCAGGCCGCGAGCTGCTCGAGCCACTGCGTCGGGCCGAGCGCGCCGTCGGCGCGACGGCGGACGATCTCCTCGGTGAGCGCGGCCAACGCGTCCTTCAGCGGGCCGACGACGGGGATGTCCGCGTCGCGGAGCTTCGAGATCTCGGCGGGGTCGACGTCGAGGTGGACGACGGTCGCACCCGGCGCGAACGCCGAGAGTTTGCCGGTGACGCGGTCGTCGAAGCGCGCGCCGATCGCGACGAGGACGTCGCAGGTGTTCATGCCGAGGTTCGCCCACTTGGTGCCGTGCATGCCGGGCCAACCGAAGTGGAGCTCGTGCGTCTCGGGGAAGGCGCCCTTGCCCATGAGCGTCGTGATCACCGGCAGCGAGCCCGCCTCGGCGAGCTTCAGAAGCTCGTCGCAGGCATCGCCGTTCAGCGTGCCGCCGCCGACGTAGAGGACGGGCTTGCGCGCCGTGGCGATCACGCGGGCCGCCTCGCGGATCTGCAGCGGATGGACCGTGACCGGGGGCTTCCAGCCGGGCAGGTCGACCGTTTCGGGGTAGGTGAAGTCGAAGACGGCCTCCTGGAGATCGCGCGGCACGTCGACGAGCACCGGCCCGCAGCGCCCCGTGCGCGCGACGTGGAAGGCAGCCTTCAGCGTGGCCGGCAGCTCCTTCACGTCCTGGACGAGCCACGAGTGCTTGACGATCGGAAGGGTGATCCCGGTGATGTCGCACTCCTGGAACGCGTCCGTGCCGATCAGCGGCGAGCGCACCTGGCCCGTGATGCAGACGAGCGGCGTCGAGTCCATCCAGGCATCGGCGATCGGTGTGACGAGGTTCGTCGCACCCGGCCCGGAGGTCGCGATCGCGACCCCGACCCGGCCGGAGGCACGCGCATAGCCCTGCGCCATGTGCCCGGCACCCTGCTCGTGCCGGGCGAGCACGTGGCGCACGGTCGTGCCCCGTGCCATCGCGTCGTAGGTCGGCATGATCGCGCCACCGGGGATCCCGAAGATCACCTCGACGCCCTCGGCCTCGAGCGAGCGGAGGATCGCGTCGCCTCCCGTCATCCTCATCGAGCCGCTCCGAGCGCGAACTCCGTGTCGCGACGCGTGCTCTGCAGCAGACCGAGCACGGCGTCGACGAACTCGCGGGTCGTCGAGGCCACACCCGCGCCGAGCTGGTCGGCCGGGCGCCGAGAGGCACGGAGCGCGGCGGCGAGGCTCTCCTCGAGCGCCTCGCCGGCCGCCTGACGGCCGAGGCCCTCCGTCAGCATCAGCGCAGTCGCGAGGAGGATCGGGCTCGGGTCGGCGACGCCTTGTCCGGCGAGGTCGCTCGCCGTCGTCTGGGCGGGGGCGAAGAGCCCAGGCCCATCGGCAGAGAGCTGCCCCGTCGCGACGAGTCTGCGCCTGCCCGCGAGCAGTGGCGCGTCGGCGACGGCGTCGCCGACGGCCCGCTCGCTGACGACGACGCCCGCCGAGCCGGCCGCCAGCCGGCGTAGCGCCTCGCGAAGCG
>JACDBY010000137.1 GCA_013694685.1 Actinomycetota bacterium | reverse complement strand
GCCATCAGGATGGCCTCCGCGCCGATCTCGAGTGCACGAAGCGCTGCGGCGGTGTCGGTCGTGAAGAACGGGTTGCCGGTCCCGGCTGCGAAGATGACGACGCGTCCCTTCTCGAGGTGGCGGATCGCGCGGCGCCGGATGTAGGGCTCCGCGACCTCGGAGACGGTCACCGCGGACAGGACGCGTGTCTGCGCGCCGAGCCGCTCGAGCGCGTCCTGGAGCGCGAGCGCGTTCAGGAGCGTCGCGAGCATCCCCGCGTAGTCGGCGGTGGCGCGGTCCATGCCCTCGGCGGCCGCCTTGATCCCGCGGTAGAAGTTGCCGCCGCCGACGACGACGGCGATCTCCGTGCCGCGCTCCTGGACGTGAACGACCTCGCGCGCGATCGAGCTCACCGTGTGCGGGTCGACGCCGTACTCGCGCTCGCCCATCAGGCTCTCGCCCGAAAGCTTGAGGAGCGCCCGGTGGAAGGTCGGGTTCGCGTCCGGCGGCGCGGTGGGCTCCGCGAGCTCCTCCGGCGCGGTCACGAGCCGGCGACCGAGACCCTGGCGAAGCCCGTGACGCGCGCGCCCGCTGCCTCGAGCGCCTTCCCGACGGTCTGCGAGGCATCGTGGACGAATGCCTGCTCGGCGAGTGCGCCGCCGGGAGCGGCGGCGAAGAAGCGCTTGCCGAGCATCCCGTCGACGATCTTCCCGCGCGCCTCGATCGGCTTCGACTGCACCTCGTCGGAGTTGAGGTAGATCTGCCGCTCTGCCGCGAGCACGTCCTCCGGGACGTCGTCGCGGGTCAGGTACTGGGGCGCGGCGAACGAGATGTGCATCGCGAGCTGCCGCGCGAGCTCCTCGGAGCCCCCTTCGAGCTGGACGACGACCCCGATCTTGTTCGCGGGAGGATGGACGTAGGCGCCGAGCGTCCCACCTTCGAGTCGCCGGGGATCGACGACGACGATGTTCTCCCCGAGCTGGGAAACGAGCTCGGTGCGCTCGCTCTCGAACCCCTCGACGGCGTCAGGGCCGTTGGCGTGGACCGCGCGTAGGACGCGCTCACCGAACGTCTTGAACGCCTCGTTCTTCGAGACCGGCTCGGTCTCGCAGCCGATGCCGACGATCGACGCGACCTCCGGCTCGACGAGGACGCCGACGATTCCCTCACTGGTGGCGCGGTCGGCGCGCTTGCCGGCCGCCGCCATGCCCTTCTCACGCAGAAGCGTGCGCGCGGCCTCGAGGTCGCCCCCGGTCTCGAGGAGCGCCTGCTTGCAAGCCATCATCCCGGCGCCGGTCTGATCGCGCAGCTCCTTCACGAGGCTCGCGTTGACGGTGGTGCTCATGCGGGTTCCTCGGCGCTGCCGTTCGCAGTCGCGCCTGCGGGGGACGACTGGGACTCAGGCGTGGCGGAGGGCTCCTCGACGACCGGCGCCTCCTCTGCGACCGGTGCCGGTGCCGGCGCCTCCGTCATGACGGGAACGCTCTCCGGATCGGCCACGGCGGGGCCGTTCTCGCGGGGGGCGGTCAGCTCCGCCTCGGTCACCTTTTTGCCACCGTCGGCGATCCCGTCGGCGATCGCGCGGGTCACGAGCGAGCACGAGCGGATCGCGTCGTCGTTTCCGGGCACGACGTAGGAGACCTCGTCGGGGTCGCAGTTCGTGTCGACGAGCGCGATCACCGGCAGGCCGAGGCGTTGCGCCTCGCGCAAGGCGAGCTGCTCCTTGCGGAGGTCGACGATGAACACCGCGTCGGGCTGGCGTTTCATGGTCGAGACGCCACCGAGGTTCGCCTCGAGCTTCTCGAGCTCGCCACTCATCGCGATCCGCTCCTTCGCGGGCAGCAGCTCGAGCTGACCTTCCTCCTTGAGGCGGCGGAGCTCGAGCAGGTAGGCGATACGATCGGCGATCGTGCGCCAGTTGGTGAGCAGGCCGCCGAGCCAGCGGTGGGCGACGTACGGCTGACCGACACGCGTCGCCTCGCGAACGATCGCCTCCTGCGCCTGCTTCTTGGTGCCGACGAAGAGGATCGAGCCGCCACGGTCGGCGATGTTCCGCGCGAAATCGTGTGCCTCCTGCAGCAGTCCCTGCGTCTGCTGGAGGTCGATGATGTAGATCCCGCCACGCTCGTCGAAGATGAACCGCTTCATCTTCGGGTTCCAGCGGCGCGTCTGGTGACCGAAGTGCACTCCGGCCTCCAGCAGCTCCTTCATGGAGACGACTGCCACGATGTGTCCTTTCGGTTCGTGTGTGGTGCGCCGGCGGGCGCGGACGGAACCGGGCTCGAGTGCCCTGGCACCCCCGTCCGGAGGCGTCGCCGGGTTGGTTGGTCTGAACCGCGGATCGTAGCCGCTACGCGCCGCGGGCCCTCGTGAGCGCAGCCTCGAGCTCGGGCGGGAGGGGCGATGCGAGGTCGAGCGCCTCGCCGGTGAACGGATGGCGGAAACGCAGGCGATGGGCGTGGAGGAACTGCCGCTCGAGCCCGAGGTCGCGGGCTGCGCCGTAGACCGGGTCGCCGCAGACGGGGAGCTCGATCGCCTCGAGATGCACGCGGATCTGGTGCGTGCGACCTGTCTCGAGCCGGATGTCGAGCAGCGAGCGCTCTCCGAGCCGCTCGACGAGCTCGAACCACGTGACCGCCACGCGTGGGGACTCGGTGTCGAGCGAGTGGCGCGTCCGGTCGCGACGATCGCGGCCGATCGGCGCGGTGATCCGGCCTGTGCGAGACCGCGGCGAGCCGCGGACGAGCGCGAGGTACCGGCGTTCCACCTCTCGTGCGCGGATCGCCTCCGAAAGCCGGGCGTGGGCCTCGTCCGAGCGCGCGACGAGGATGAGCCCCGAGGTGTCCCGATCGAGCCGGTGGACGATCCCGGGCCGCTCCGGCTCGCCGCCCGCGGCTCCGAGGGCGAGCACGCCGTGCGCGAGCGTGGCACGCTCCTCCGGCCCGCTCGGATGCGTGACGAGCCCCGCCGGCTTGTCGACGACGAGCAGGTGCTCGTCTTCGTGGACGACCGCCAGGCGCAGCTCCATCGGCGCCAACGCCACGGGCTCGGCCAGGGTCACCTCGAGCTCCTCCCCTCCTTCGAGCCGATAGCTCTTTGCTCTCCGCTCGCCGTCGACGAGCGCGGCGCCCGATGCGATGAGCCGCTCGGCCAGCGAGCGGCTTCCGATCTCGGAAAGCGAGGCGAGGACGGCGTCGAGGCGACGTCCGGCGTCGGCGTCAGGAACGCGAGAGCGGAGAGGTGCCAACGCGGGCGCTCGTCCGGTCGGCCGCGACGAAGCAGAAGAAGAGCAGGCCCACACCGACGACTATGAACGTGTCGGCGAGGTTGAACGCGGGCCAGTAGTCGAGGTCGAGGAAGTCCGTGACGTGGCCCAGCCGCAGCCGGTCGACGAGGTTCGAGGCGCTTCCTCCCAGCACGAACCCGACGGCAACCGGAAGCAGCGGGTGCCTCCGTGCGGAGCGGGCGAAGAACACCACGAGGGCGCCGATTGCGATGCCGGTCAGCGCGATGACGATCGAGGTGGCGTCCGAGAAGAGCCCGAACGCGATGCCCGTGTTGTGGACGTGGTGGATCGCGAACGGGCCGGCGATCTCGACGGCGTCGCCGAGCACCAGCCGCTCCGAGACGATCGCCTTCGTCAGCTGGTCGCCCGCGATCGCCGCGACGGCGACGAGCGCGAGCCCGACCCATTGGTTCGAGCCGGCCGCGAGCGAGCGCGACGCGCCCGGGATCGGCTGGAGCGCGTTCGTCGCCGATCCGACCCTGACCTCGATCTGTGGACGCGGCTCCGCCCGCGCCGGCTCGCTCACCCTCGTTCCTCGAGGCGCTTGCAGTCGACGCAGAGGATCGCGTAGGGCACGGCCTCGATCCGTTCCTCCGGGATATCCTTCCCGCAACGCGCGCACGTGCCGTACGTCCCCTCGTCGATCCGCCCGAGCGCCACCTCGATCTCGTGGGCGATCTGCTCCGCGTTCTCCTCGAGCGAGCTGTCCACCTCGCGATCGACCAGCTCGGCAGCGTGGTCGGCGAGATGCTGGTCGCCCGCCGCGCTCGAGAGCTCGCCCGCCGACTCGTCGCCCTCGACGACGTCGTGGGCGGCGCGCTCGATCCTGTCGCGCAGGACGAGGAGCTCGGCCCGGCGTGCCTCGAGGTCGACGGTCACGCCGGAAGGATAGTGAGGGCGCCCCCTCCTCAGCCGGCCAATCGCTCGAGCCCCGGATCGTCGGGCTTCGCAGAGCCCGCCTCGGTCTCGCCCTCACCGTGTCCGCGTCCGTTCTCGTCGCCGATCACCTCGAGCGCGGAGCGGAGCATCGACTTGATGTGGCGCGTCTCGCCGAGCACGCGCTCCTTCTCCGCGATCGCCTCGCGGAGAAGCCTGCGGCTCTCGGCGTTCGCCTCCTGCACGATGAGGTCGGACTCGCGGCGAGCTTGCTCCTTGAGATCCTGCGCCGCACGCTCCGCCGAGACGAGCGTCGAGCGGAGGAGCGTCTCGAGCTCCACGTGGCGGGCCACCTCGACCTCGAGCACGTGCACGCGTTCGCCGAGCTCCGCGCGCTCCCGCCAGACCGACTCGAAGCTCGTCGCCACCTCGTCGATCGCGCTCTCGACGCTCGAGCGCCGGAACCCGAAGAGCCCCCGACGGAGCTCCAGATGACGCACTTCCACCGGTGTCAGTCCCATCCCATCCCTCCTCGATTCAGAGAACTTCCCCGATCACCGCGTTGACGACGCGGCCGAGGACGTAGAGCGCGAAGATCGCGACGATCGGCGAGAGATCGAGCGGGCCGATCGACGGGAGCACGCGCCGGAAGATCCTCAGGTACGGCTCGCAGACGTCGTAGAGGAACTGGCGGATGCGCTCGACCGTCGGCGAAGCGCCGCCGGGGATCCACGACGTGATGATGAAGGCGAAGATCAAGAGGACATAGACGCCGACGAAGACGGACACGAA
>JACDBY010000133.1 GCA_013694685.1 Actinomycetota bacterium | reverse complement strand
GAGCGCTCGACGCGGACGAGCGCAAGCTGATCGAGGCGCACGCGGAGATCGGCTACCGGATCCTCGCCGGCAGCGGCTCGGAGCTGCTCGACCTCGCCGCGTCCATCGCCCTCACCCACCACGAGCGTATGACGGCTCGGGATACCCGACCGGTGTGCTCGGCCCCGAGATCCCGATCGAAGGGCGGATCGCGGCGGTCGCCGACGTCTACGACGCGCTGACGAGCGACCGCGTCTACCGGCCGGCGTACCCCGACGACCTCGCGCTCGAGCTCATGCGCGACGGGTGCGGGACGCAGTTCGACCCCGAGGTGCTGGACGCATTCTTCGCGACGACGGAGCCGGAGTCGACCATCACTTCCACACCGGGCACGAGCCTGCCCGAGACGGTCGTGGCGGCCGAGCAGCTCCCGATCACCTCGCTCCGGCTCGAGGATCTGGCCGAGGCGGCGGCCGCTGCGGGTGGCGGACTCGTCCCCGGCCCAGATGCGCGCCACAGGATCGACGCGGCTCTCCGACGGTTCTGCGCGTCGGGTGACGGACGCATCATCGCAAGCGTCTACATCGAGGATCACGACCGACTCTGGTGCGTGGCGCAGGTCGGCTACGACCAGGTGCGCGACGGGTTCGCGCTGGGGCAGGGTGTGCTCGGCCGGTGCGTGCGTGACTCGGCCACCATCTTCCTGCCGAACGTCCGTGTCGACAGCGGCTTCATCGCCGCGGTGCCGAACATCGTCTCCGAGCTGTGCGTTCCGCTGGCCGGCGCGCGTGCCCGGGCGGCCTTCAACGTCGAGACGGTCGCATCACGGCTTCCAGAAGGGTGCGAGGAAGCGGTCGCACCACTCGTCGAGAGCCTCTCGGCGGTCATCGACGACGTCGCCTCGGCCGTCGCCATCGACGTCACGACGATGGCGCATCTCTGCGTGCACGCGAGCTCGCTCCGCGGCGTGGCGGCGCTCGCAGAGTTCGCGACGCGGGCGATGGGGCGCCTGCTCGACCTCGAGGCGGCGCAGCTCGATCTTGGCGCAAGCCCCGCCGGGCCGCCGGCGAGCTTCTGGCGCCGGCCCGCCAGCGTCCTCCAGCCGATCGGGGCCGACCGGGTCGGCGTCGCGCTCGCGACCGGGCTCAGCGACACGACCGTCACCGTCGCCGACGCCGCGGACATCGGCCTGACGGGCCCCGACGAGCCCTTCCGCCGCATTCTCTGGGTTCCGCTGCGGAGCGGCGACACCCTGATCGGGACTCTCGTGGGACGCTCGGACGGGCCGATCGAGCTCGATCCGGAACAGTCGGACGGTGCCGCACTGCTGGCGCAGCACATGGCCGCCTTGATCGACGTCGCACAGGCGCTCCGTCGCGAGCAGAGAGCCGCCGTGACCGATTCCCTGACCGGTCTCCTCAATCGTCGCGGCTTCGACGAGCGGCTCGCCGAGGAGCTCGCGCGGGCCGAGCGAGCCGCAACACCCCTCGCGCTAGTCCTCGTCGACTGCGACGACCTGAAGCGGGTCAACGACACCCAGGGGCACGACCGGGGCGACGAGACGCTTCGGGCGCTCGCCACGCTGCTTCGCGAATGCAAGCGGGGCGGCGATCTCGCCGCCAGGATCGGTGGTGACGAGTTCGGGCTGGCACTCGCCGGTGCCGACCTCGAGGCGGCGTCGGCGCTCGCCGACAGAGTGCGCCGCGATCTGAGCGCCGACGGCGCCGGGACGACGGCGAGCTTCGGGATCGCCGTGTACCCGGACGACGGCGTGACGGGCGCGGCACTCCTGCGGGCGGCGGATCGCGCGCTGTACGAGGCGAAGCTCGGAGGCAAGGATCGTCTCGCCAGCCGGGCCTGAGGCGGCATACGATCGTGTCGTGGCGCGACAGGTATCCGTGATCGGCAGCGGCCGGCGCCACGAAGCCGCCGCCGAGGAGGTCGGCAGGCTCCTCGCCGAACGCGGCTGCACCGTCGTCACCGGCGGACTCGGCGAGGTGATGACGGCGGCGCACCGCGGCGCGAAGGCGGCCGGGGGCACGACGATCGCGATCGTGCCCGGCGAATCGCACGCCGAGGCCGACGAGTGGGCCGATCATGTCGTCGTCACGGGCATCGGCCACGCGCGAAACCTCGCCGTCGCCGCCAGCGGGCACGGGGTGATCGCGGTCGGCGGAAGCTACGGGACACTTGCAGAGATGGCTTTCGCCCTTCGACTCGGGAGGCCGGTCGTCTCGATCGGAGGGCCTCCGGTCGAGGGTGTTCGTCGCTTCACCGACCCTCCGGCGGCAGTCGCGGCCGTCCTCGCGTCGCTCGACGGCTGACGCCCCGCACTGGGGGCGCACGGGCCCCTACCGGAACGATCGCAGAGAACCCGTGACGGGAGTGCGCCGGATTCGTGCCAATCTTGCGCCGGTCGCACCGCCCGGCCGCAACCCGTCGCGAAGGCGCTAGCGGTCGGCGGTCGTCATCCGCCCGAGCAGCGTCCGCGCGCCGGCCTTGTCGAGCAACTCGTTCAGGTTGCCGCACTTCGGGCTCTGGACGCAGGACGGGCAGCCTGCGCGGCACGGGCACCGATCGAGCAGGCGCGTGGTGTCGCTCACCCACTCCGCGAAGCAGTCGAAGCCGCGCTCGGCGATCCCGACACCGCCCGCGTGACCCTCGTACACGAACACCGTGGGCCGGCCCGTCTGCTCGTGGACGTTCGTGGAGAGCCCGCCGAGGTCCCACCGGTCGCACATCGCGAAGAGCGGCAGGAGCGAGATGAGGGCGTGCTCGGCGGCGTGGAGCGCCGAGACGAGCGTCGGCATCGTGTCGATTCCCGCGAGGAGACCGGGAGCAGGCGAGAACCAGACGCCCTCGGTCTCGAACGACGTCTCGGGCAGCTCCAGCGCCTGGGTGTCGATGACGCTGCCGTCGGCGATCGCCTTGCGCTGGTAACCGATCACCTGCTCGGAGACCGTCAACCGCCCGTGGTGGAGCTCGACGCCCGAGACGTGCCGTCTGCGCAACGGCTCGACGATCGTCGTCGCCGTCTCCTTCCGTGCCTGGGTGTACCAGTCGACCGTCGCGCTGCGGACGAGCGCCGCGCGCGTCTCGAGGTCGAGGCTCGTGACCGCGTACTGCTCACCGAGGTGGAGGTAGATCGCGCCCTCGTGGACGGTCGAGAACGCGCGCTCGCGCTCGGCGAGCCCGAGTACGGTGCCGCTGCCCTCGTCGACGATCACGAAACCGTCCGTGTCGCTCGAGCGCAGCGAGACGCGCGCAGCCGGTGTGTCTCGCCCGCGCCACACGAATCCGGCCGGGGTGGGCTCGAGCTCCGGGAGGAACGGCGCGCGGGCGAGCGCAGCCTCGCCGAGCACGCCGGCGTCGGCCGCCGTGAGCGGGCCCTCATAGGCGGCCGCGAGGACATGCCCGTCGAGCACCCGGGGTGTGGCGTGATCGAGCAGGGCCGCCTCCGCGGACCGCCCCAGCAGCGCCTCGGGCTCGGAGACG
>JACDBY010000121.1 GCA_013694685.1 Actinomycetota bacterium | reverse complement strand
GGGCGGCGGAGGCGGGGCACGGCTCGCCGAGGCCGCTCACGCACTCGGCTTTGCCGGCAAGCCGGGCTGTGCCGCGTTCCACCTCGCAGCGACGCCGAACGCACGCGGCGTGGCCGAGGCGTGGGCGTGCGCGGCCGACGACGACGACTCGGACCCCGAGCCGATCGAGCTGCTCGTGGTCTCGGGAGACGAGGCCGCCGCCTCGCCCGACGTCCGCGCGCTCGCGGAGCAGTCGAAGGCCGTGATCGCGATCACGATGTTCCACTCGCTCGCCGTCGGCTGGGCCGACCTCGTGCTGCCCGCGACCGCGGCACTCGAGCGGGAGGGAACCTCGATGAACCTCGAGGGGCGCGTACAGCGCCTGCGGCGCGCCGTCACCCCGCCCGTGCCGGACGAGCTGGCCTGGCTCGCGAAGCTCGCAGAGCGGTTCGAGGTCGCGCTCTCCCCCCATCCGCCGGTCGTCTTCGAGGAGCTCTCCCGGCGGATCTACGGTGGGCTCGAGCTCGATCGGCTCGAAGAGCGCGCCCCGCTGCCGGAGCGCGCGCCCTACGTCGCGCCGGAGCCCGCCATCGCGCGCACGGGGGACAGTCATCGGAGGGGACAGTCCCCGGAGCACTTCGTCGGGACACTGCGCCTGCTCCGCTACCGGCCGCTCTTCTCGGGTCCGCAGGTCGAGCGTGTGCCCGAGCTGCAGTTCCAGCGCCCGGACCGCGAGGTGGCTCTCTCCGCGGGCGATGCCGCTCGCCGCGGGATCGCGACAGGCGACCTCGTGACGCTTCGCTCGAACGGCACCTCCGTCGAGCTGCGCGCCCGCCTCGACCGCAGGCTCGTCGAGGGCGTCGCACGCGTCGCCGAGGAGCACGCCGCCGACCTCCATCTCGACGTCGAGGTCGTCAAGGCATGAGTCAGCTCCTCGCGGCCGGTGCGAACGGGGAGCCGTGGTGGATCGCCGTCATCAAGGCGGCGATCGTGATCAACCTCGTCCTCTTCGGGTTCGCCTATCTCACGCTCGTCGAGCGCAAGGTGATGGGTCGCATGCAGCTTCGCTATGGACCGAACCGCGCCGGCCCCTACGGTCTGCTGCAGCCGATCGCCGACCTCGTGAAGCTGATCCGCAAGGAGAGCTTCTTCCCGGCGGCGGCCATCGACGCGCTCTACATCTCGGCGCCGTTCCTGGCCGCGTTCACCGCGCTGACGACGTTCTCGGTGATTCCCTTTGGCCCCGGCTGGGAGATCGCGGGCTATCAGGTGAATGGCTACGTCGCCGACCTGCCGATCGCGCTGCTCCTCATCTTCGCGGTGGGCTCGGTGGGGATCTACGGGTTCATCGTCGGTGGCTGGGCCTCGGACTCGAAGTTCGCGCTCCTCGGCGCGATGCGGACGTGCGCACAGCTCGTCTCGTACGAGGTGTCGCTCGCGCTCTCGGTGCTCGGCGTCGTCCTCATGTCCGGCTCGCTCTCGCTCGTCGACATCGTCGCCGCGCAGGAGATCGACGTCTGGTACGTCATCCCGCAGATCGTCGGGTTCGTCGTCTTCATCCTGGCCGGGACGGCCGAGACGTCACGCGCGCCCTTCGACCTCCCGGAAGCAGAACAGGAGCTCGTCGCCGGCTACCACACCGAGTACGGCGGGATGCGCTTCGGGCTCTACTCGATGTCCGAGTACATCAACCTGATCACGCTCTCGGGCCTCGCCGTGACGCTCTTTCTCGGCGGCTGGCACGGCCCGATCCTGCCCGGGCCCGTCTGGTTCCTCGTCAAGCTCGCGGCGCTTCTCTTTTTCTTCATCTGGATGCGGACGACGCTCCCGCGACTTCGCTACGACCAGTTGATGCGCTTCGGCTGGAAGGTGCTGTTGCCCGTGGCGACGGTCAACGCCGTCGTGACCGCGATCCTGGTGGTGTGGATATGAGACGCGCGACGGTGGCGGAACGGGCCGGACAGGTCCGGCCCCTACGGTCATCGACCACCCTCGTCGTCCGACCTCTGTGCCGCGCCCTCGTCGTAGGGGCCGGACCCGTCCGGGCCTCGTGCACAATCGACCTCGGCGGCGAGGTGGCGCGATGAGCTCGATCTTCGGCACGGCCAAGGGCTTCGGCGTCACCTTCAAGCACATCTTCCGCAAGCCGATCACGCAGCAGTACCCGGAGTTCAAGCGGCCGGTCTATCCGCGGTTCCGTGGACGGCATCGGCTCCACACGCACGCGAACGGGCTCGAGAAGTGCGTGGGCTGCTCGCTCTGCGCGGCCGCATGCCCGGCCGACTGCATTCGCGTCGTGGCCGAGGAGAACACCGCCGAGAACCGCGTCTCTCCGGGCGAGCGCTATGCCCGGATCTACGAGATCAACCTCTCGCGCTGCATCTTCTGCGGCTACTGCGAGCTCGCCTGCCCGTTCGACGCGATCACGCTCGGAAACGAGTTCGAGCTCTCCGAGTACTCGCGCGACGATCTGATCTACACGAAGGACATGCTTCTCGCCGAGCCGATCAAGCGCGTGCCCGTCCAGGACGCCGACCTGTACGACACGCCGATCCCCGCGTACAAGAGCGACTCCTAGGACATGGGGAACGTACTCGTCTGGATGGTCTGGCTCATGGCCGCCGCGGCCTGCCTCGGCACCGGCCTGCGCGTCGTGACCGCATCGAATCCGTTCGTCTCGGCGCTCTCGCTCATCGGAAACCTCGCGTCACTCGCGGTCCTGTACCTGCTCGCCTCCGGCGAGTTCGTGGCCGCGGCACAGGTGCTGGTCTACGCGGGCGCCGTGATGGTGATGTTCCTCTTCGTGATCGCCTACCTCGGTGGCCGAGCCGACGCACCGTGGGCCGGTGGGACGCGCGCCATCCAGACAGCATCCGTCGTCACGGCGGCGGCACTCCTCGCCGTCACGCTCGTCGCCCTGATGCTCGACGCGGGCGGGCGGCTCTCGGACGAGGCGGACGTCGACCGCGCATTCGGCTCGCCGGCGGAGATGGGGCGACTCTTTCTCACCGATCACCTGCTCGCCTTCGAGATCACCTCGATCGTCCTGCTCGTCGCCGCCGTGGGTGGCGTCGTCCTCGGGATGCA
>JACDBY010000106.1 GCA_013694685.1 Actinomycetota bacterium | reverse complement strand
ACCCCATGGTGACCGTGCTCGAGGGCTTCCGGTGGTCGCTCGTCGACGGCCCGGCCCCGGGCCTCGAGGCGCTCGTCTCGCTTGCCGTCGTCGCGCTCGGTCTCGCGGGCGGGCTCGTCTACTTCCTGCGCGCCGAGCGCCGGTTCGCGGATCTGATCTGAGATGACGGGGCTCGCCGTCCAGGCCGAGGGGCTCGGCAAGCGCTATCGCCTCGGCGAGGGCGGTTACTCGACGCTGCGGGACAAGGTCGGCGCCTACCTCCGCCCTCGGCCCGCGCATGAGCACGAGGCTCGCGAGGTGTGGGCCTTGCGGGATCTCGACCTCGAGATCGGGGAGGGGGACATCGTCGGCATCGTGGGTCGCAACGGCGCGGGCAAGACCACGTTTCTGAAGACCGTCGCGCGCATCGTCCGGCCGTCGACTGGCGTCGTCCGCGTCCGTGGACGCGTGGGCGCGCTGCTCGAGGTGGGAACAGGCTTCCACCCCGAGCTCACCGGCCGGGAGAACGTGTTCCTGAACGGCGTCGTGCTCGGGATGTCGCGGCAGGAGGTCAGGCGCCGGTTCGACGAGATCGTCGAGTTCGCGGGCGTCGAGCGATTCCTCGACACGCCGCTCAAGCGCTACTCCTCGGGCATGTCCCTGCGCCTTGCCTTCGCCGTCGCGGCGCACATCGAGCCGGACGTCGTCATCGTGGACGAGGTGCTGGCCGTCGGCGACGCAGAGTTCCAGCGCCGCTGCCTCGGTCGCATGGCGGAGTTCGGGCAGGAGGGCCGCACGGTGCTGTTCGTCAGCCACGACACCGGTGTCGTCGGGCGTCTGTGCCGCCGTGCGATCTGGCTGGAGGACGGAGGCCTCCGCGACGACGGGCCTGCGCTGGACGTGCTCGACCGCTATCTCGGCTCGGTCTCCCGGGGAGTGTCTCGTGCCTCCCCTCCGGTCGCGCCCGGAGGTCCGATCCACGCTGTCTCCCTCTCGCTCGTCGACGCGACGGGGGCGCCGCTCGAGACCGCTCGCCGGGACGAGGCACTCGGCCTCCGACTGCGGTTCAGCCTGCTCGAGCGGATGCCCGGGCTCGACGCCGCGCTCTACCTCGTCGATCGCAGCGGCACGCGGATCGTGAACGAGAACGTGTCGGACGGAGCCGGCGCGGGACGGCTCGGCGGGCCGCCCGGGGAGCGCGACGTCCTCCTTACCGTGCCACCGATCCTGGCGGCGGGCCCGTACGTAGTGGGGGTCTGGATCGGGACTCCGGACGAGACGTTCGTCTCGGCCGAGGTGCTCGAGCTCGACCTCCTGCCGCTGCCCGACGACCAGTCTGAGGCGCGTCACGGAGTCGTCCGGCCGCCTGTGTCCTGGCATGTCCGCACGGAGCCGTTCCAGGAGGGGGCGACCGGATGACACCGGACGTCGTGCCCGCCTCCGTCGTCGTGTGCACGATCGGGCGCTCGGCACATCTGCGCACGTGCCTCGAGACGCTGGCGCGCTGCGCGCCACGGGCCGCCGAGCTGCTCGTCGTCGACCAGAGCGGTGGCCACGAGGTGAGCCGGGTCGTCGCGGAATTCGCCGCGGCGGGCGCGCGCCGGGTGGCATGCTCCGGGCGAGGTGTCGGCCGTGCGCGCAACCTCGGCTTCGCGACTGCGGCTCACGAGATCGTGCTCGTCACCGACGACGACTGCACGGTCGCGCCCGACTGGGTCGGGCGGGCATGGCGGCACGTGACGGCGAGCCCCGACGGCATCGTCACGGGCCGGGTGCTCCCTGCCGGCGGGGCCGACGCGGTGCCCTCGACGATCGAGAGCTCGTCGGGCCGCAGCTATACGGCCGCCAAGGACTTCTCCGTTCTCTACACCGGAAACATGGCCGTGTCTCGATTGGCCTTGCGCTCGATCGGCGGCTTCGACGAGCGCATCAGTCCGGCCGCGACGGACAATGACCTCTGCTACCGCTGGCTCAAGGCGGGCAGGCCGATGCGCTACGAGCCGGATCTCGTCGTCTGGCACCACGACTGGCGAACCCCCGCCGAGCTCGAGCGCCGGTACGTGGGCTATGCAGTCGGCCAGGGGATGTTCTATGCCAAGCACCTGCGCCAGGGAGACTGGGCGATCGCGCGCGATCTCGTGCACTACGCCTACCAGGGATGCCGAGGTGCGGCTGCCCGGATCGTGCACGGGCGCCCACGCTCCGGCGACTGGCGCCAGGG
>JACDBY010000095.1 GCA_013694685.1 Actinomycetota bacterium | reverse complement strand
GGCATCCGCTCGGCGATGAGCTGCGCCGAGGCGTTGCGGCGCTGTCCCGAGGCAGTGTTCCTGCGACCGCGTCACGCGCTCTACCGCGAGTACTCGAGCGCCGTGTGGGCGGCCGTCGGGGACGTCGTGCCCCGGCTCGAGCGGACGGGTCTCGACGAGGGTTTCCTCGACCTCGGCTCGGCGCTCGCCTCGTTCTCGGGTGCCCGGCGGCTCGCCGAGGCCGTTCAGACGGCGGTTCGCGGCTCGACCTCGCTCTCGTGCTCCCTCGGGGTCTCGACGTCGAAGGTGGTCAGCAAGGTCGCCTCCGACCGGCGGAAGCCCGGCGGCATCACGGTCGTCCCGCCCGGCCGGGAGGCGCGGTTCCTCGCGCCGCTGCTGACGAGGCTCCTCCCGGGCGTCGGGCCACGGGCTGAGGAGCGACTCGGCGCGGCCGGTGTCGCGACGATCGGCGCGCTCGCCGCGCTCGGCGACGAGACGCTACGGGTTGTCCTGCCGGGTCAGGTGGGACGACTGCTGCGCGACAGGGCCTGTGGGATCGACCCTCGAGACCTCGAGCTCGACGCCGAGCGTGTCTCGATCTCGACCGAGGAGACCTTCGACCGCGATCTCTCCGATCGCGCCGCGCTCCACGCCGAGGTGCGGCGCATGGCGACCGAGGTCGCCTCGTACCTCCAACGGGACGCGATCTCCGCGCGCACCGTGACGACGAAGCTCCGCTACTCCGACTTCTCGCTCCGCTCGCGCTCCTCGACGCTCGCGACGCCGATCGACGAGGCCGACCGGATCGCCGACCTCGCCTGCGCGCTACTCGATCGTGGGCTCCAGGATCGGCCGGGCGCGCTGCGACTCGTCGGGGTGGGCGTCTCCGGGCTCACGGCCGTCCGGCAGCTGACCTTCGACCAGCTGTGACGCCCTCGGCGTCACAGCGGGGCCGGACAGGTCCAGCCCCCTACGACATGGTTACTCGTCGAAATCCGTAGGCGCCACAACGGGCCGGACAGGTCTGGCCCTACGTCTGGTTACCCGTTGAATCCGTAGGGGCCGGACCTGTCCGGCCCGCGGGCGCCATGGGTCTACACGCGGAGAAGCGGACGCGTCAGGCAGGTCGGGCCGCCGTCGCCCTTCCGCGAGATCTCGTCGCCGCGGTAGGTCACGACGTCGACCCCCGCCCGCTCCAGGCGCCGCCGCGTCTCGTCGTTTCCCTCGAGCGCGAGCGCGCGCCGCGGGCCGAGCGCGAGGACGTTCGCGCCCATCGACTCGAACTCCTCGTCCGGCACCTCCACCACCTCGATCCCCCGCTCGGCCAGGAGCCACATGAGACGCGTCGGAGCGATCCTTGGATAGACGAGCGCGAGGTCGCGGTCGAGCGGCGAGATGAAGCTCATCAGGTGCATGACCTCGCCGGCCCCGTTCCAGTGCGGGAGGTCGAAGACGACGACGTCGACACCGGGGAACGCATCGTGCATCGCGCTCGGCGCCTCCGGGCTCGTGCGATACCCGATGCCCACGAGCAGTGTCCGTTCGTCGAGCCAGACCGTGTCGCCGCCCTCGACCGTCGCGGGCGGCTCGATCCGACTCACAACCGGGACTCCCGCCTCCTCGAGCACGGCCGCGGTCGCCTCGGGCTCGCGCCGCCGGCCGTCCTTTCCGGGGAGGAGCAGCACCGCGCCGTCGGACCCGACGAGCGTCGGGTCGTAGGCGTAGATCGCATCGGGGTTCCCGGGGTCGTGCTCGGAGACGACGACCTCCGCGCCCGCCTGCTCGAGCAGGGCGCAGAACGCCTCGTGCTCCGCTTGCGCAGCGCCAGGGTCGGGCGCCGCGCGCCAGCCGTAGTCACGCCAAGCGTCGACGTCGGCGGCGAGCGGCCTGCGGACGAGGACGCGCCGCAGGTCGCCCGTCATCGAGGCGCTGCCGAACCGCTTCATCGGGTCGGACGGTAGACGACGGCGTTGGCCGGTCGGCGACCCTCGAGCAGTACCGCGCGGAGTGCCTCGACGCAGAGCATGCCCATGGCGACGCGCGTCTCCCGGGTCGCGCTCCCGAGATGCGGCGTGAGGATGACGTTCTCGAGCTCGAGGAGACCCTCGTCGACCTCCGGCTCGTGCTCGTAGACGTCCAGCGCAGCGCCGGCGATCGTTCCCGCTTGCAGCGCCTCGACGAGCGCCCGCTCGTCGACGACAGGCCCGCGGGCGGTGTTGACGACGATCGAGGTCGGCTTCATCGCCGCGAGCGCAGCGGCGTCGAGGAGGTGTCGGGTCTCGCCGGTCAGCGGCACGTGCAAGCTCACGATGTCGGCGTCGGCAAGGAGCGAGTGGAGATCGTCGTTCCGGCCGGCGAAGGTCGGAACGGCATCGAGCGCTTCGGCGAGCCGCGCCGTCTCCCGCCCGATCCGGCCGGCACCGACGACGAGGAGCCGCTTGCCCGCGAGGCTCGAGCCGAGCATGAACTCCAGCGAGAAGGCCCACGCGGAGCGCCGGCGGACGAAGCGGTCGCCCTCCACGATCCGTCGCAGGAGCGCGAGCATCGAGCCGACCGCGAGCTCGGCCGTCGCTCGCGTGAGCACGTCGGGTGTGTTGGCGACGACGACGCCGCGGGCCTCGGCCGCCGCGAGGTCGACGTTGTCGACCCCGACGGCGTAGTTCGCGACGACCCGGAGCTGCGGTCCGGCTCGGTCGAGAAACGCTTCGTCCACGCGAGCCGTGAGCATCGAGACGACGCCCTCGGCACCTTCGAGCACGCCCGGGGCGAACGAGCCTGCCAGGGCGTCCTCGATCTCGGCCGGAACCGGTGCGGTGACGTGGACCGGCGGTCGGCTCAGGGCAAGGCCTACGGCGATAGCACGCGGGGGCGGTGGCCCGCCGAGTAGACGTCCTTGCGGAGAATCAGCCCGTTCTCACAGGGGAAGACGTCGATGCCGTCCCACTCGAGCCGCCGACCGTCAGGCGCCGTCGCCCGGGCAGTCCATTCGCTGACGACGAGCCCCTCCCGGACATAGAGGCGGCGGCCACTGAAAGCGAGATCGGGCCAGTTCGCGAAGATTCTCCCGATGTGCTCGCGCACCTAGTCGCCCTCGGCGCGCTCACCCGCGGTGTGGTTCTCGAACACCATGCCGGGCGCGTGAAACGAGAGGAGCAGGTCGAGATCCTGCGCGTTCCACGCGTCGTTGTAGCTCGCGATCGTCCGTTCGAGCTCGGCAGGAGAGTCGGGCGAGGACACAACGCGAGTATCCCACGCTCGCTACGTGCCCGCCGTCTCCCGCTCCCCGAGGCGCTGGACGAAGAACCCACCGACGAGCAGGAGTCCGCCGACGGCGACGAACGACATGGCCCCGCCCGCGATTCCCGCACCAACGGCGGCGAGACCGGCAGCGGCCTGTCCGTAGCGCGGCCACGAGCCTTTCGTCCGCCGGAAGTCGCGCCGGATCGTCCGTGGCCGAACGGGCGAACGGGGCGGAAGGCTCCGGCGCGGCCCCCTGCTCCACGACCGCCCGCCGCAGCGAGCGCAGCTCGGTGTCCATCCGCTCGAGGTCGAGCTCGAAGCGATCGATCCGCTCGAGGAGCGCCGACATGCCTATTCCTCCTGTACGTCGTCGGAGAGTGGACGGAGCTCGACGTGGAGCCCGCATCCGAGTGCCTCGGCGATCCGGAGCAGCGTGTCGATCCGCGGGGGCCGGCCGCCGCGCTCGAGACGCGCGATCGCCGACTGGGTCGTCCCGACGAGCTCCGCGAGCTGGGCCTGCGAAAGCCCGAGCACGTGTCGCCGCTCCGTCACCTGGGTCGCGATCGACGCGAAGAGCCAGCCCTCGTCGGCATGTGCGAGGCGTGCTCGCAGGCGCTCGACAGGTTTCTGCTCGCTTCCGCGTCTCGATCGCATACTTGCTATATATCGTTTTTGCGATAACCCGTCAAGGAGGTTCGAGCAGAGCGGAGACCAGGCGGTCGGCCACGAGCTGCCACGCGACGTGCGCGGGGTCGATCACGTCGAAGTGGTCGGCGCCGTGCACCTCGACCACCTCGGCCCCCGGGTCGCGAACGGCGTGGAGCAGGCTCTGCGAGACGGGAACGATGTCGTCCTCGGTGCCGTGGACGAGGAGCTGCGGCACGCCGAGCGGCGCGAGCGCCGCCGGCGAGGATATGGCGTAGCGCTCGGGAGCCTCGTGCGGCGAGGCGTGTAGCAGCCCCTCAACAGCGCCGCCCCCGAGTGCGTCGCTCCAGCCCTGCTCGAGATCGCAGACCCCGGCTTGCGCGACCGCGAGCACCGGGCGAACCCGGGGACGACTACCCGGAGCACCCTCGGGGAGACGGTCGCGGGCGGCGAGCCAGAGCGCGAGATGACCACCCGCCGAGTGCCCGCACGTGGCGGTGCGTCCCGTATCGACCTCGTCGTGCTCGGCAAGCCGGTCGACGGCCGCAGCGACGTCCTCGAACGTGCCCGGCCAGCCGCCTCCCTCCTGCCCGACACGTCGATACTCGACGTTCCAGCTGGCGAGACCGCGGCCCGCGAGATCGATCGCGAGCGGCGTCATTAACGTGCGGTCCCAGCCCACGCGCCAGAATCCGCCGTGGAGGAGAACGACGCACGGCCACGGGCCGTCGTCGCCCGGAGGCAGGTGGAGGTTCGCGACCTGGTCGGGATGGTCGCCGTAGGGGATACACGGAGCTGGGCGCGGTCCGTTCACCGTAGGGGCGAGATATATCTCGCCCGACCGGGGAACGCCTCAGGCGAGCAGGTGGCGGTTCTCCTGCAGCGCCTCGAGCAGGCTGTCCACGTCCTCCTCGACGTTGTAGAGATGGATCGCGACGCGGAGGTTGTCGTTGCGCGAGGAAACGATGAGGCCCTCTCGGGCGAGCGTCGCGACCAGCTCCTCGACGTCGGTCGACCGCACGCAGACGAGCGGCCCCCGCGCGGACGGCTCCCGCGGCGTCGGGACCCGGGCGTCGAGCTCGTCGAGCCCGTCGAGCAACCGCGTCGCGAGGCCGCGGACGTGCGCCTCGATCGCCGGGACACCGGCCTCCGCGACGAGCGAGAGTCCGGCGACGCCCGCGTAGAGAGAGGGGACGGGCGGCGTGCCCGAGTCGAATCGGCGAGCGCTCGCATGCGGCGAGTAGTCGGCGATCGACATCGCGAAGATGTCCTCGTCGGCGAACCACCCCGTCTGCGTGGGCAGGAGCCGCGCGTGGAGCTCGGGCCGGAGCCACATGAACCCGAGGCCCGCGGTGCCGAGGAGGTACTTGACGGTGCCGCCGGTGACGATGTCCGCACCGAGCGCGCGCACGTCCAGGTCTACGGCGCCGCAGGCCTGGTAGCTGTCGGCGAGGACGAGCGCGCCCGCTGCGTGCGCGGCCTCCGCGATCGCCGCGACATCATGTCGGTGACCCGAGCGGTAGGAGAGCGTCGTGCAGCAGACGAGGGCGGTCCGGTCGTCGACGACGTCCGCGAACCGCTCCGCGGGGATGCTGCCGTCGTCATCGGGGCACACGTGGACGACCTCGGCGCCACGGAGCTCCTGGGCATGGGCGATCTGCCCGATGGTCGGGAACTCGTACTCGCTGATCACGATCCGGTTGCGCTCGCCGTCGAGCGGGAGCGCCGAGACGAGCGCACTCACGCCCTGCGAGACCGACGTCGTCACCGCGACGTCGTCGGCCTCGGCGTGGAGCAGGGCCGCGAGGTCTGCGCGGAAGGTCTCGTTCCGATCCACCCAGAACTCCCACTCGGCGCCGTTCGCGTCCCAGCCCGCGAGCCATTCGTAGACGGCGTCACGGACGCGGTACGAGAGCGCCCCCTGCGAGCACGAGTTGAGGTACGTCGCCGTCTCGAAGATCGGGAACTCGTCCCGGATCGTCGCTCCGACCCGCGGCATGGTCACGCTCATGAAGTGATCGTATCCCTGGCTCGAATCCACAGCTTGGCGAGAAACGGTGTCTGACACCGGTGTGACGTCTTTGTCACAGGAGATGCACAGCAGCACCGCCCCGTGCCGCGAAGAAGCGCGCTTACTGTGGACAACCGGACAACGGTGTCAGACACCGATTTCTGTCAAGGGAGACCGTGCGAAGTTCGTGCCGGTTGCTTCACAGGGGCCTGAAGGGGCTTGCCGACAGGCATTGCTTCGCCTCAGCGGCCAAGGTAGGCCTTCCGCAGGTCCTCGTTCTCGAGCAGGTCGGCGGCTGCGCCCTCGAGCACGACGCGACCAGTGGAGAGCACGTAGCCGCGACTCGCGATCGAGAGCGAGACGTTGGCGTTCTGCTCGACGACGAGCATCGCGACACCCGCCTCGTTCACCTGCTGGATGATCTCGAAGCTCCGCTCGACGAGGATCGGGGCGAGACCCATCGAGGGCTCGTCCATCAGGAGCAGGCGGGGCTTCGACATCAGCGCGCGACCCATCGCCACCATCTGCTGCTCGCCGCCCGAGAGCGTTCCGGCGAGCTGCGAGCGCCGCTCGTAGAGGAGCGGAAAGAGGGAGTAGACGCGCTCGAACTCCTCCTGCAGGTCCGAGCGCGGCCGGAGGTACGCGCCGATCTCGAGGTTCTGGAGGACGGTCATCGGGCCGAAGAGGCGACGGTTCTCGGGAACGATCGCTAGCCCGCGCCGGATGCGGTGGGCGGTCGGAAGCCGGGTCACGTCCTCGCCGGCGAGAAGCACGCGTCCCGTCCGGGGCCGCACGAGCCCGAGAATCGTCTTCAGCGTCGTCGACTTCCCGGACGCATTGCCACCGAGGAGGCACACGAGCTCGCCCTCTCTCACGATGAGATTCGAGTCCTGGAGGATGTGGATCTGCCCGTAGTACGTGTTGATCCCCTCGAGCTCGAGGAGCGGCGCCGGTGCGGTCGCGGCGCTCACTTTCGCGCCATCCCGCCCGTACCGAGGTACGCCTCGACGACGCGTGGGTCGGTCGCGACGGCGACGAACGACCCCTCGGAGATCTTCACCCCGTGATCGAGCGCCACCACGCGATCCGAGATCCCCTCGACGACGTGCATGTCGTGCTCGATGACGAGGATCGTGTAGCCGCCCACCGTCCGGAGCTTGCCGATGAGCTCCGTGATCTCCTGCGTCTCGCGCGGGTTCATCCCGGCGGCTGGCTCGTCGAGCAGCAGGAGGCGCGGCTTCGTCGCGGTCGCACGGGCGATCTCGAGCCGGCGGCGGTTCGCGTACGAGAGCGAGTAGGCAGGCTGATCCCACCGGTAGCCCATCAACCGCTCGCCGAAGAACGCGAGCCGCTCCTCGGCGAGCGCGTAGATCTCGCGTTCCTCGCGTCGCTGCCCCGGAGTGCGGAGCATCGAGCGGAGGGGGCCTGCACCGGTGTGGCCGTAGGCCGCCGCCATGACGTTCTCACGGACGGTCATGTTCAGGAAGAGCCGGAGTGTCTGGAACGTGCGGGCGATTCCCCGTCGCGTGATGCGGTGCGGGTCGAGCCCCTTGATGCTCTCCCCCGCGAAGACGATGTCACCGGCGGTCGGCGCGTAGACGCCCGTCACGAGGTTGAAGAGCGTCGTCTTGCCGGCGCCGTTCGGCCCGATCACCGAGACGATCTCGCCCTCGTCGACGTGCAGGTCGAGACGGTCGACGACCGTCAGGCCGCCGAACGCCATCGAGACGCCCTGGAGCTCGAGCAGCCGCGTGCCGCTCACACGATCTCCACGCGCTTCTCACCGAGGAGACCCTGGGGCCGCGCGACCATCATCGCGACGAGCAGGGCGCCGACGACGATGTAGCGCGTCGACTCCGGCCGCGCGAGGAGCACGTTCTCCCAGACGAAGGCCGCCAGGTAGAGCGTGGGCACGAGGAGCGCGATCCGCACCCAGCCCCGGACGTGGCTGAGGAGGAGAACGAGGGCGACGAGCCCGATGTAGGCGACCGGTGCGACCCATGCGTCGAGCCGCGGGGGCACGATTACCCAGTTGGCGGCCCAATCCGCGAGCCGCCCACCCTCGTCGTCGATCCGGCCGACCGTCCAGGCGTCGTCGATCCCGCCCGCCACGAGTCGCGCAACGAACCCGAACACGATGGTGCCGCCGAGGACGACCGCGAGCTTCGCCGACACCCGGAACGCTGCCACGAGCCCGAGCACGAGCACGACGTAGAAGAGCCCGCGCGCGTCGTTCGCGTCGCGCAAGGCCTCGAGGAGGACGCTCACGATCACGGCGCCGACGACGACACCGGCCTGGCTCCCCGCGCCACCGAGGATGACCATCGTGTAGATGGTGATCAGCAGCGGGAACTCGAAGTTCTGGGGAAAGACGCTGCCGTTGAGCGCGGTCGCGAAGGTCCCGGTCAGCGCTGCGACGGCCGCACCGAAGGCAAACGCCATCAACTTCAGCCGGTTGACCGGCATCCCCATCAGCTCCGCCGCGAGTGGATCCTCCCGGAGCGACCGCCAAGCCCGTCCGGTCCGGGAGTCGTTCAGGAGATGGAGCGCCACATAGACGACGACGAAGAAGACGAGCGCGACGTACAGGTAGGTCACGCCGAAGAGGCCTTCCGACGTGGAGCGCGGCAACGTCCATCCGAAGATGTCGAACTCGTCGACGTCGAGGATCCCGTTCGGCCCGTTCGTGACGCTCTCGCCTCGGATGTCGTCCCCGTTCGTCGTCGCCGTGAGAAAGACCTGGAAGAAGAAGAGCGTCACGATCGCGAGGTAGTCGCCCGTCAGGCGCCGCGACGGCAGGCCAACGAGCCAGCCGACGATGCCTCCGACGACGGCAACGATCGGGATCACGACGAGCGTCGGCAGGTGAAGGTCGTACTGCCCCGAGCTCAGGAGCGCGTACGCGTAGGCGCCCACGCCGTAGAAGGCGATGAAGCCGAGATCGAGCAGCCCGCCCCAGCCGACGACGATGTTGAGCCCGAGCGCGAGGAGCATGAAGACGACCGTGTCGAACGCAACGCGGCGGATGTAGCCGCTCTCGAATCCGAGGGGGAGCAGACAGATGATCCCCACAAAGAGGGTCAGCCAGGACCACCACGGGACGACGGCGAGGCGTTCCTCGAGCGTCCCGAGCAGGCCTGTCCGGCGGGTGCGGCGCTCGCCGTGCCGCGCGACCCACTCGTCCTGGCCGACGGCAGGCCCCGCGTCGCCCTCGGCCGTCACGGCCTCGACCGCGCCTTCGGGCGGTGTCGTGAGGGAGTCGTCCCAGTCGGAGGGGCCGGACATCGTCAGACCTTCTTGATGTCGGCCTTGCCGAAGAGGCCCTGGGGTCGGAACAGCATGAACGCGATGAGCAGAACGAAGACGAGCAGGTCGGACCACTTCGTCGAGATGTAGCCCTGGGTATACGCCTCTGCGAACCCGAGGATGAGCCCACCCGCCATCGCGCCCGGGATCGAGCCGATTCCCCCGATCACGGCGGCGGTGAACCACTTGAGCCCGACGAGGAAGCCGATCGAAGCAAAGGTCGGCGCGCGCAGCGCGAACAAGACTCCTGCTGCGCCGGCGAGCGCCGAGCCGAGCACGAACGCGAACACGATCACGCGGTCGATGTCGATTCCCATCATCGCCGCCGCCTCGCGGTCGTGGGAGGTCGCCTGCATCGCCTTGCCCGTCCGGGTACGCGTGACGA
>JACDBY010000072.1 GCA_013694685.1 Actinomycetota bacterium | reverse complement strand
GGGGTATCTCGAGCGGTACGCGGCCGAGCCCGAGCGCTTCGGGCCACCGGCGCCGCCGAGCGACGACCGCGACCGAGCGCGCACCGGGCACCACGTCGAGCCGGACGGCCGCACCGCGGCGACCGTCCACCAGCCCGTCAAGATCGACAACGAGCTCTACGTGCGCGACTACGCCAAGTGCATCCTCTGTTACAAGTGCGTCGACGCCTGCGGCGAGCAGTACCAGAACACCTTCGCGATCCACGTCGCCGGGCGGGGCTTCGACGCGCGAATCTCGACGGAGCTTGCGACGCCGCTCCCCGAGTCGGCGTGCGTCTACTGCGGGAACTGCATCGCGGTCTGTCCGACCGGCGCGCTCATGTTCCGTTCCGAGTACGAGCTCCGGGAGGCGGGCGACTGGCGGGAGGACGAGCAGACCGTGACTGAGACGATCTGTCCGTACTGCGGCGTCGGCTGCTCGCTCGAGCTCCACGTCCAGGACAACACGATCGTCAAGGTCACGAGCCCCGACGACCACGACATCACCCGCGGGAATCTCTGCATCAAGGGCCGCTTCGGCTTCCAGCACGTACAGGCCCGCGATCCGTAGCCTGTTTCGCGAACGGGGAATCCGCAGGAGCGGATTGCTGTCGCTTGATCCCTCGCGTTCGCGAGGCCAGACCCTGTAGGCGCCGCAACCGCCATGGGGTGTCGGACTTCAGTCGGACACCGGCTCTTCCAGGACGTAAACCTCGCCGCTGGTGATGAGCACCACGGTTCCGTCGGCGCACGTCAGGGTCAACCGGCCGTCGGGCGCGATCTGCCCGACTGTCCCCGTCTCGTCCCCGAGCCGAACGCGCCGTCCGCGAAGCGCATGCCGCCGCTCGAGCTCGGGCAGGAGCGGCGCGAGACCACCTCCGAGCCACGCGTCGTAGCGCCGCTCGAGCGTCCCGAGCAACTCCACGAGCAGGTCGGCTCGTTCGGGCCGTCCCCCGGTTGCCACACGCAGCGAGGTGGCCGGGAGGCGCGTCCCGCCCGGCAGCTCCTCCTCCGTCTGGTCGACGTTGACCCCGATCCCGCAGATCACGACGCCACCCGTCGCCTCGAGCAGGATGCCTGCGACCTTGCGACCCTCGAGGAGGACGTCGTTCGGCCACTTCACCTGCGACCGCGTTCCCGCTGTCGCGTCGATCGCCTCCGCGACGGCGAGGCCGGCGACGAGCGAGAGCTGCTCGGCCGGACCCGAGCCCGGTGGACGGAGAAGCACTGAGAGAAGCAGCGAGCGACCTGTGACGTCCGCCCAGGCTCGGCCCTCGCGTCCTCGGCCGGCGTCCTGGTGCTCCGTGACGGCGACTGCGCCCTCCGGCAGGGACGCGTCACGAAGGGCGTCCTGCGTCGAGGAGCACGTCTCGCTCCAGAAGTATGGCTCGCCGAAGCGGCCGCGAAGGATCGGTCGAACGCGATCGCTGGTGAGCAGCTTGTGTTGATTCAACACAAGCTCTTCACTCGTCGCCCGGCTGTGCTCGGTGCCGCTTGACGCCCGACCGGCGCTTCTTCTCACGCAGCCGCCGGTCGCGTGACGCGGCCGTGGGTCGGGTGGGGTAACGGCGTCGCTCCACGCGCAACGCTTCGGTGAGTTTCGCGACGAGCCGCTCGATCGCGAGCTCCCGGTTGCGGGCCTGGCTGCGCTCGTCCTGGGCCACCGCCCGTAGGACGGCTCCGGCCCGGGCGACCACACGCCGCTTCTGCGTCGGGGTCAGCGACGGCGATGCCTCGACGTCGAAGACGGCCTCGACGCGCGTCTCCGCCTTGTTCGCGTGCTGGCCCCCCGGCCCGGACGAGCGCGAGACGCGCAGCTCGATCTCCCCCGGTGCGATGGAGACCGAGCGCGTGACACGAATAGACTCCGAGCCCATGGCGTGCATTCTCCTGGACGTCGACGGGGTCCTGCACGTCTCCGGCGACCCGATCCCGGGTGCGCAGCAGGCAGTCCGGCGCCTCCGGGACACCGGCCACAGTCTCCGCTTCGTGACGAACAACTCGACGCGACCGCGCGCCCAACTCGCCGAGGAGCTCCGGTCGCTCGGCTTCGATCTCACCGACGACGAGCTGCAGACGCCCGCATTGACTGCCGCCCGGGAGCTCGCCGGTAAGCGTGTGCTCGCGCTCGTGATGGCCGGCGTCGTGCCCGATCTGGAGGGCGTCGAGCTCGTCGGCGACAGCGCGGACGCGGTCTTGATCGGTGGCTGCGACGAGACGGTCGAGCCGAACCAGGTGTTCAGCTACATGAACCTCGCGCGCGCGTTCTCGGAGATCCAGATGGGTGCGGACCTCTACTGCCTGCACAAGAACCGCTGGTGGCAGACGAGCCGGGGGCCGCTCCTCGATGCAGGAGCCTTCGTCGCCGGTCTCGAGTACGCGACCGCGGTGGAGGCGACCGTCCTCGGTAAGCCGAGCCCCGCCTACTTCGCCGCCGCGATCGGCGTGCTCCAGGCCGAGCCCGCGTTGACCTGGCTCGTCGGCGACGACGTCGAGGCGGATCTCCACGGTGCGCAGATGTTCGGGATGCGCACGGCGCTCGTCCGCACGGGCAAGTTCCGGCCCGACACGCTCGAGCGGCTCGATCTCCGTCCCGACGTCGTGCTCAGCTCGATCGCCGACCTGCCGGAGTGGCTCGAGCGGTCATTGTAGGCCGGACAGGTCCGGCCCCTACGATGCTCGGGAGCATGGCGGTGCGGGTCGGTACGGACGTGATCGAGATCGGGCGGATCGAGCGCGCGCTCGAGCGGCCGGGGTTTCGTGACCGCTGCTTCACGCCCGCCGAGCAGGCGTACTGCGAGACGCGTCGGAGGCCGGCCGAATCGTACGCGGCCCGGTTCTGCGGCAAGGAGGCGGTCGGCAAGGCGCTCGGCTGCGGCGTTCTCTTCACGTGGAAGGAGATCGAGATCGTCGGTCCGCCGAAGCCGGGCGTCACCCTCGCAGGCAAGACGCTGCGCTGGGCAGAGCGCGTCGGGATGCGCGAGATCGACGTCTCGCTCACGCACTCCCACACCGTCGCCGCGGCGACCTGCGTGGCCGAGCTCGACGCACCGCCGATCCGCAGGCCGCGACCGTCGAGCTGATGCACGAGCCGCTCTACAGCGCGCGCGAGATGCGGGCGGCCGAGGAGCGCTTCCCTGGTTTTCCCGCGACGGCCGAGGAGCTGATGGAGCGCGCGGGCGCCGCGGTCGCCGACGAGCTGCTCCGGGCGTTTCCCGACGCACGAAGGTTCAGCGTCGTCTGCGGCACCGGGGCGAACGGCGGCGACGGCCGCATCGCCGCGGGGCGGCTCCGGGCTGCCGGACGCGAGGCCGAGGAGACCGACGACCATGGCGCCGCAGACGTCGTGGTCGATGCGCTCTTCGGGACGGGCTTCCACGGAGCACCGCGCGCCGAGGCCGCCGAGCGGATCGAGCGGATCAACGGCAGCGGCCGGCCCGTGGTGGCGGTCGACCTGCCCTCGGGCGTCGACGCCTCGACCGGCGAGATTGGAGGCGTGGCGGTCGAGGCGACCTTGACCGTCACGTTTCACGGGCGGAAGGTAGGACTCGTCGTTGCCCCTGGTCGATTCCACGCCGGCCAGGTCGTCGTAGCGGACATCGGGCTCGAGCCGGGGCCGACCGCGATCCTCCACGCGACGACCGCGATCCTCGACCGCGTGCCGCGACGAGGCGCCGAGGACACGAAGTTTAGCGCCGGGTCCCTCCTCGTCGTCGGCGGCGCCCCGGGCACGACCTCGGCGCCCGTCCTGACAGCGCGCGCAGCCATGCGTGCCGATGCGGGCTACGTCACCCTCGCGGTGCCCGATGAGTGCCTTGCCGTGGCCGAGAGCCTGGCGCTCGAGCCGGTCAAGCGCGGATTCGGCTGGACAGACGCGCTCGAGACGCTCGATTCCGATCTCGAGCGCGCAAGGGCGCTGGCGGTCGGTCCTGGCCTCGGCCGCTCCGACGAGGCGCGCGCGCTCGTGCGCGCGCTGCTCGAGCGCACCGACGTTCCGGTGGTCGTCGACGCCGACGGGCTCTTCGGACTCGAGCCCGTGACACGCCGGGCGCCACTCGTGCTCACCCCGCACGCCGGCGAGCTTGCCCGGCTCCTCGACACCGACTCGGAATGGGTGGGAGCACACCGGCTCGAAGCGGCCGGTCGCTGCGCGGAGCGCTTCGAGGCGATCGTCGTCCTGAAGGGTGCGGACACGATCGTCAGGGCACCGGACGGCCGGACGGTTGTGTGTGACCACGGCCCACCCTCACTTGCGACAGCGGGGACGGGTGACGTCCTGACCGGCATTCTCGGCGCGTTCCTCGCCAAGGGCCTCGATCCGGTCGACGCGGCGAGCGCAGCCGCAGTCGCACACGGCCTCGCCGCGCGTGCCGTCGCGCACCAGACCGGTCTCGTCGCCTCGGACGTCGTCGAGGCGCTCCCGTCCGTGCTGCCGTGAGTCAATTGCGCTGCACCTTGTAACTTGCGGCTGATGGCGCGGTCGCTCGTCACGATCGATCTCGCCGCGATCCGGCACAACGCGCGGGTGCTCGCCGAGCGGATCGCCCCGGCCGAGCTCTGGGCCGTCGTCAAGGCCGACGGCTACGGGCACGGCGCCGGCGACGTCGGCGGGGCCGCACTCGACGGTGGCGCCAGCGTCCTCTGCGTTGCCTCGGTGGGTGAGGGAATCGAGCTGCGGAAGGCGCTTGCGCAGCCGAGAATCCTCGTGCTCGGGCCGACCGGCGATGACGAGCTCGCCCACGCGTGCGACGCGGCCCTCGAGCTGGTCGCGCTCGACGAGCGCGTGCCGGAGGACGTGCCGGTGCACGTCAAGCTCGACACGGGCATGGGTCGCTGGGGGCTCTCGGAGTTCGAGGTGCCCGGCCGCTCGGTCGTCGGCGTCATGACCCACCTCGCGACCGCCGACACGGATGCGGGGTTCGCCGCCTGGCAGCTCGAGCGCTTCCGCCAGGCGACCGAGCCGTACGCCGAGCGCTACGTCCGACACGCCGCCGCGAGCGCGGCCGCGCTGACGATCCCCGAGAGCCAGCTCGACGCCGCGCGGTGCGGTATCGCGCTCTACGGCATCGACCCGTTCGGCGAGGATCCAGCTCGCTTCGGCCTGCGCCCCGCCCTTCGCTGGGAGTCCGAGGTCGCCCAGGTGCGTCGCCTCGCGCCCGGCGAGTCGACCGGGTACGGCCGTCGCTTCGTCGCGACCGAGGAGACGTGGATCGGGATCGTCCCGGTCGGGTACGCCGACGGGTTCCGACGCGACCTGACGGGGACGAACGTCGTCGTCGACGGCAGGCGCGCGCCGGTCGTCGGGACGATCTCGATGGATGCGCTCGCCGTTCGATTGGAGGGGCCGGCCGAGCCGGGAGCCGTCGTGACGCTCGTCGGGGACGGTGTCACGCTGGAGGAGCATGCGCGTGTCGCGGACACGATCGCCTACGAGCTCGCCTGCGGCATCCGAGCCGCTCCGGGCCGGGGGCGGACGAGGGTGATCGATGGCTGACCGCGTCGAGCGGCGGTTGGCGCTGCAGACCGAGCGCGGCGCCGCGCTCGAAGCGCGGCTCCGGCGATTGCTCGCGCCGCTCGCCGGTGACGAGCGCGTCCTCGACGTCGGCTGCGGCACCGGCGCTTTCGCCTACGCGATCGCACCGCTCGTCGGAGAGGTCGTTGGGGTCGACCGATCGACGGAGTACATCGCCGCCGCCCGCGAGCACGCGCCGGACGGGTGCAGTTTCGTCGAGGGGGACGCGACAAGCCTTCCGTTTCCGTATGGCGGCTTCGACCTCGTCGGCTGCCTGCGTGTGCTCCACCACGTGGGCCGACCGGAGCTCGTCGTCTCGGAGCTCGTCCGCGTCACGCGACCCGGCGGTCGCATCCTCGTCGCAGACCAGCTCGGTGACGTCGATCCGCTCCGCAGCCTCGAGCTCGACCGGGTCGAGCGCGCCCGCGATCCTTCGCACACGCGGCTTCTGCCGGACGCCGACATCCGCGGGTACCTCGATGCCAACGACCTCGTCGTCACCGCAAACGAGATCGTGCGCGAGCGGCGCGACGTCGATCGCTATCTCGATCTCGTCGGACTCGAGGGGGCCGAGCGGGACCGCGTCGCGCGCCTGGTCCCTGCCGTGCTCGAGGTCGACGTCGGGTGGTACCTCGCGCGCAAGCCCCTCTGATCTTCGCCTAACAGGCTACAAAATAGTAGTCAGATTGACGACGATACGATAGTCTAAGAGACGCAGATGATTACCGACGTGAATCCGTTCGTCTACTCGCACCCCGTCGCGCCGGAGGACGTCATCGATCGCGACGAGGAGGTGCGTCAACTGCTGCGGCACGTCGTCGGGGGGCACTTCGTCCGGCTCTACGCACCGCGGAAGTACGGGAAGACGAGCCTGCTCCGGCGCGCGCTGCGCGACGGCGAGCGCGACGAGGGGCTCGTTCCCGTCCTCGTCGACCTCTATCGCGTCTCGTCCGTGGCCGACGTCACGGTACGCCTCGAGCGGGCGTACGCGAAGGAGCTCAAAGGCGAGCTCCGCAAGCGGGTCGAGGCGCTGCTCCAGCGAACCGGTGTCGGCCTCTCGCTCGGCGCGCTCGGGATCAGCGCGCGACTCCAGCTCGAGCCCCGACGCGACCCGCTGCCCGCCCTCCACGCGCTCCTCGAGCTGCCGCTGCGTCTCGACGCGTCGGGGGGCTACCGCGCGTTCGTCGTCTTCGACGAGTTCCAGGACATCGGCCGGATCGAGGGACTCGACGGCCTGCTGCGCAGCCACATCCAGCACCACGGAGAGGTCGCGTCGTACGTCTTCGCCGGCTCCGAGCCGGGACTCATGCGGCTTCTCTTCGAGACCAAAGAGCGACCGCTCTACGGCGCCGCGGTGCCGATGCGCCTCGGACGGCTCGCCGACGCGGACATCGCCGGCTACGTGGCGGAGCGCTTCGACCTGAGCGGTCGGTCGGCCGGCGAGGCCGTCAACCCGCTCTTGCGAGCCGCACGTGGGCATCCCCAGCGGGCGATGCTGCTCGCGCACCGGCTCTGGGAAGAGGTGGCGCCGGGCACCGAGGCGACGATCGAGGCGTGGGAGGCGGCTCACGCCGCCGCGATGCGGGAGCTCGAGCCCGAGTTCGACGCGCAATGGCGCGGCCTCGACCTCTCGGAGCAGAAGACGCTGCGCTCGCTGAGCCTCGGCGACGGCTCCCCGTACCGCTCGGCCGTCCTGCGCCGGCTCGAGCTGACGAAGGACGCCGTCCGCCGCGCTCTCCCGCGCCTCGCGGCGACCGCGGAGATCGAGGAGCTGGACGCCGGGGGATACGCGATCGTCGATCCTCTCCTCGCGGAGTGGATCGGGCGCCTCAACGACCGAGCCTAGAGGTGCCGCGCTTGTAGTCGGACATCCCGACGAACCGCGCGACGACCCCCGGCGCGACGGCCTGCGCGATTCCGATCAGCCGGTACGGGAACCACGGCACCGTCACCTCGCGCTTTCCCTTCTCGACCGCGTCGAGGATTGCCTCCGCGACGCGTGGCGGATAGATGACGAACCGGCGGAGGAGACCGCTCTTCAAGACGTTCTTCTGCGGGAACCCCTCGGTCTCGACGAAGCCGGGAAGGACAGAGTGGACGGAGATCCCGCTGCCGCGCAACGCTGCGGCCAGCGAGCGCGAGTACGCGAGCTGCGCGTGCTTCGCGGCGGCATAGGCCCCTGCCGGCGCGAACGCGACCGTGCCGGCGACCGAGACGAGGTTGACGACGTGCGCACCGCCTGCGCTCGCCGCCTCCTGGAGGCCGGGCATGAGCGCCCGCGTGCACCAGACACCTCCGTGGTAGTTCACGTCCATCACCCGCTCGACGAGCTCCGGGTCGACGGTGAGATACGTGCCGCGCGCGGGCATGCCCGCGTTGTTGACGAGCAGGTGGATCGCGGGATGCCGTGCGAGGATGCGCTCGCCGAGGGCCGAGACCGCGTCGCGGTCGCCGATGTCGCAGAGCTCGACCTCGCCGCCGATCTCCTCGGCGAGCACCCGGAGCCGGTCTTCGCGGCGGGCGACGAGCACGCACGACCATCCCTTCGCCGTGAGGAGCCGCGCCGTCTCCTCGCCGATCCCCGACGAGGCACCCGTCACGACCGCGATGCGTTGAATGCCCTCACCGTCCCCAGGTTGATGTCGACCGTGTCCCGGATGTCCTCCGCATAGCCGCCGGCGAGCGTAACGCAGACCGGGACACCCGCCGCGGCGAGCGTGTCGCGGATCAGCTCGTCGCGCCCGATCAGTCCGGGTTTCGAGAGGGCGAGGCGCCCCAGGCGATCACCCGCGTACGGATCCGCACCGGCGAGCACGAAGGCGAGCTCGGGCCGCGAGCGGCGGACTGCCTCGGGAAGCACGCGGGCGAGCTCGGAGAGGTACTCCGCGTCCTCCGTCCCGTCCGGGAGCTCGACCTCGAGGTCACCGGGGACGCGGCGGAACGGGTAGTTGCGAAAGCCGTTGAGGGAGAGCGTGAACGCAGCGGGGTCGCCGGCGAGCAGGGCGTGGGTCCCGTCACCCTGGTGG
>JACDBY010000067.1 GCA_013694685.1 Actinomycetota bacterium | reverse complement strand
ACCCACGAGACACCGCCCCGGCTCGAGCCACACCTCGGGCGGCGGAAGACCTGCCTCGGCGAACGCCGTCCGCGCGGTCGTCGCGGCGCTCGAAGCGAGCTCGTTCGCCTCCGGGATCGCCTCGGTCGGGTGATGCCTGATCCCGAACCCTCCGCCGAGATCGGCAACGCGTGGAACCCAGCCGAGCTCGTCCCGGCAGCGGGCGGCAAACGACGCCAGCCGGACGATCGTCTCGGCCTGCGCGTCGAAGTCCGCGAGTTGCGAGCCGACGTGGACGTGGACTCCGAGGACATCGAGCCGGCGGGCGAGCGCATCGGCGACGAGCTCACGCGCCTGTGCGACCGGTAGCCCGAACTTCGAGCCGTGATGACCGGTACGGATCGCCTCGTGCGTATCGGCGTCGACGCCGAGCGTGACACGGACGAGAACGCGCTCGACTCCAGCCTCTGCCGCGAGGGCAGCCTCGTCCGGGGCGTCGAGGACGACGGGTGCGCGGAGGGCTGCCGCCTCGGCGAGGAACGGAGCGTCCTTGTTGTTCCCGTGGACGACAAGGTCGTCTCCGACGAGGCCGGCCGCCTCGGCGAACGCGAGCTCACCGGCCGAGGCCACGTCCGCGCCGATGCCCTCCTCGCCGAGCAACCGCAGGAGGGCGACGTTCGGAAATGCCTTCGTCCCGAAGAACACGCGGCCATCGCCGACGGCCGAGCGGAGTGCCCGCGCCTGGGTGCGAATCGTCGCCTCGCAGAGGACGACGAGCGGCGTCCCGTGCTCCGCGGCGAGCTCGTCCGCCGCGACGCCACCGAGGGAGAGCACGCCTCGCTCGACCCGCGCCGAATCGGGGAAGAGCGCGATCACGGAGTCGGTCAGACCGCGGCGGCGTAGCGCTCGCGCATCGACTCGAGCGGCAGGGCTTCGTAGTCGCCTGCGTGACCGGCCTGACCGAAGTCGCGCATCCGCTCGGCGATCAGCTCCTGCATCGCCGCGCGAGCGGGCTTGAGGTAGTCCCTCGGGTCGAACGACTCGGGCGACTCGACGAGAACCTGGCGGATCGCCCCGGTAATCGCGAGACGCGAGTCGGTGTCGACGTTGATCTTGCGGACGCCGTGGCGGATGCCCTGCTGGATCTCCTGCACCGGCACGCCCCAGGCGGGCTTGAGCTCGCCGCCGTAGCGGTTCACCTTCTCGACCAGGGCCGGTGGGACGCTCGAGGAGCCGTGCATCACGAGGTGCGTCTCGGGGAGCCGCTCGTGGATCTCCTCGATGACGCTCATCTTGAGCACCTCGCCGTCGGGCTCCTGCGAGAACTTATACGCGCCGTGCGAAGTGCCGATCGCGACGGCGAGGGCGTCGATGCCCGTCGCGGCGACGAACTCGACGGCCTCATCCGGATCGGTGAGGTGCACCTCGCCCGAGCCGTGGCCGTCCTCGATCCCACCGAGCGTGCCGAGCTCGCCCTCGACCGTGACGCCGCGGGCGTGCGCGTACTCGACGACCTCCGTCGTGACCGCGACGTTGTACTCGAAGGAGGCGGGCGTCTTGCCGTCGGCCTCGAGGGAGCCGTCCATCATCACGCTCGTGAAGCCGAGCTCGATCGCGGAGATGCAGGTGTCGGGTGCGTTACCGTGGTCGAGGTGGAGCGCGACGGGAATCTCGGGATAGAGCTCGACGGCCGCCTGCATCAGGTGCCAGAGGAAGAGGTCGTTCGTGTAGGCGCGCGCACCGCGCGAGGCCTGGACGATCACGGGCGACGAGGTTTCGCGCGCCGCTTCCATGATCGCCTGGATCTGCTCCATGTTGTTGACATTGAAGGCCCCGACGCCGTAGCCGCCCGCGGCGGCCTCGTCGAGGAGCTGGCGCATGGTGACGAGTGGCATCGGCGTCTCCCGGTCGAAAGAAACAGATCGGCCACAGCGTAATGGCGCCTGCGGGTCGCTGGCGCCCCGGCCGCCGCCACGCTACGATGGAAGACGTGGAGCAGCTTCTCACGTAGTCGAGGGAGGAAACGCGGCGAGAGCCGTGTCGACTCCCGGTGAGCCTCTCGAGCGAGAGGCTCTTTTCGTTTCTGGAGAGATGGACGAGCGAGTGACCGACCGATACGAGCCCGAGGCGATCGAGGCGAAATGGCAGCGCGTCTGGGAGGACGAGCGTCCCTTCGAGGTCTCGAACGAGCCGAACGAGCCGAAGTCGTACGTGCTCGAGCAGCTCCCGTACCCCTCGGGGACTCTGCACATGGGTCACATGCTCGTCTACACGATCGGGGACGTCGTCACGCGTTTCCGGATGCGGAACGGCATGCACGTGCTCCATCCCCAGGGCTTCGACTCCTTCGGGCTGCCGGCGGAGAACGCGGCAATCCGTGAGGGCGGTCATCCACGAGAGATCACCGAGCGGAACATCGAGCACATCACGGGCTCGATGCGCCGCATCGGCTGGGGTTACGACTGGTCGCGTGTTCTCTCCACGCACGACCCGCGGTACTACCGCTGGCAGCAGTGGCAGTTCCTGCGTTTCCTGGAGCGTGGGCTGGCCTACCGAAAGGGCGCTCCGGTCAAGTGGTGCCCCAATGACCAGACGGTGCTCGCGAACGAGCAAGTGTTGGACGGGCGGTGCGAGCGCTGCGGGACCGAGGTCGAGTCGCGCCTCATGGAGCAGTGGTTCTTCAAGATCACCGACTACGCGCAGTCGCTGCTCGACGACCTGGCCACGGTCGACTGGCCGGAGTCGATCAAGGCGCGCCAGCGGAACTGGATCGGGCGGTCGGAAGGCGCGGAGATCGTCTTCCGGATCGAGGAGTGGAGGGAGGACGTGCCCGTGTTCACCACCAGGCCGGACACGCTCTTCGGCGCGACGTTCTTC
>JACDBY010000058.1 GCA_013694685.1 Actinomycetota bacterium | reverse complement strand
GAAGCCCCGGAGCAGCAGCGCGTAGACGGCGAGGTTGACGACGTACCCGCTCGCCCCGACGACGCAGAACTTGACGAGCTGCTCCCAGTTCGCCCGGCGCCGGAGCGCGGCGTCGACGCGTCCCCTCACCGGCGCCTGCGGCGCGGTTCGCTCGTCCGTCACGTCGGCGAGGGTAGCGGCAGCTGGGTCAGACCCCGGGGTCTGTCCTCGAAGGGGACTGACCCCCGAGCTACGCGCGTTCGTCTGCGACCGATGGACGCCGGTCGCACGGGGGACAGACCCCTACGGGGTCAGTCCCCTAGGCTCAGTCCCCGACGAGCGGGACGAAGCGGCAGCCGAGCCCGACGGTCTCGCGCGGCCCGTTGGCCGTCTTCACGATGACGACGAGGCGCTGGCCCATTGACCCACCACGCGGGGCGACCAGGCGACCTCCCGTCGCGAGCTGCTCGTAGAGAGCCACGGGAATCCGCTCGGTTGCGGCGGCCACGGCGATCGCCTCGAACGGCGCCACGTCGGGCGCACCGAGCCGGCCGTCGCCGACCCGAACCTCGACCGACTCGTGGCCGGTGGCGGCGAGCGCTTCTCGTGCTCGCGCGGCGAGCGTCGGGATCCGCTCGATCGAGACGACCCTCGCCGCGAGGTCGTCCAGCACGGCCGCGGCGTAGCCCGACCCCGTGCCGACGTCGAGGACGCGCTCCGCCCCGGTGAGCTGGAGCTCGACGCACATCGCCGCGACGATGTACGGCTGCGAGATCGTCTGCTGCTCGCCGATCGAAAGTGCGGCGTCGTCGTAGGCCTGCGCGCCGAGCGCGGCGGGGACGAACGCCTCGCGCGGGACCGTGGCCATCGCCTCCAGGACGCGCTCGTCACGGATCCCGCGGTCGCGAAGCTGGCGCTCGACCATTCGGGCGCGCCTTCGCTCGGGCGCGCCCGCTCGCCAGGCGCCCGGCGAGCGGCTCATGCGGCGCGACGGAGGACGTACGGCGGCGCCGCGATCCCGAAGTGCGCGAGGACGAGCGGTGCGACGTCGACGACGCTCTTCGGGGCCTCGCCCCGCAACCCGACCGTCAGCACGGGGACGAGCGAGTCGGTCGGTGCAAGCGAGCCGTGAGAGCCACCACCGACGTGGTGCCCGCCACCGAGATCCGTAAACTCCCAGCCGTCCGCGGCAGAGACGACCACCTCGCCGGCGTTCGGGCAGCGCACGGCCGCGACCGCCCGCGCGACGCCGTCGGGATGATCGAGCACGGCGTGGTCGCCGTCGAGCTCGTGACCGTCATGGCCGTCAACGACTCTGAGCTCGACGCCGTCGCGGCGGGCGACGACCGCGCCCTCCTCTTGGAAGAGGACGAGCTCGACGGAGGGGTCCCCGTCGAGACGCAGCGCGAGCTCCCTCGCCGTCGGCGCCGCGTGTCCGAGCCGGTACACGTGTCCCGCGCGGTTCGAGGCCGCGACGAGCGTCTGCTCAGCCTGCCGGAAGGGCTCCCCGAGGCGCGCCGCGTGCCGCACCGCGGACTGACCGTGATCGGACATCACGATGACGGCGTACCGCTCGAGGAACTCGTCGAGCCCTCCGGCGGCCTGCACGAGACCGCCGACAGCATCGTCGCAGCGGGCGAGGACGCCGATCGCGGTGTCGGGGCCTTCGGTGTGCGAGGCGTAGTCGTAATCGGAGAGGTAGAAGAGCAGGAAGTCGAAGCCGTCGCGTGTCACGAGCCACCGGCCGACCGCGGCGGCGTAAGCGTCGATCGTGCCGCCGGAGCGGTTACGGAAGGAGAGCGGCGCGCCCGTGCGCTCGCCGCGGAAGAGGTTGTAGAAGTAGAACCGCTCCGGCCCGAGCACAGGACCGAGGAACGGGACGTTGGGCCGATGCAGCGTGCGCCCACGGTAGGCGGTGAAGTTGACCGAGGCGGTGCGCAGGCCCGCGTCGGCGAGCGCTTCGAAGACGGTCACGGCGCGCGTCCCGAGATGCTCCGCGTTCAACCCGACGAGCGTGTCCCGCAGCGTCTTGCCGATCCCCGCAGCTCGCGCCGCCCCGAAGGAGGAGCCGTATTCGACGAGTCGCCGCTCGCCGCGATGCCACCACACGAGGTGCGGGATCTCGTGGACGTCAGGGTGCGCGCCGGTCGCGATCGAGGAGAGACAGACGGGCGTGAGCGACGGGAAGGTCGTCGTCGCCCGCCCGAGCGACCCGTGCGCTGCGAGCGCGGTCAGCGTCGGGGTCGACGGCTCACCGAGCGAGCCCTCGAGCAT
>JACDBY010000010.1 GCA_013694685.1 Actinomycetota bacterium | reverse complement strand
GTTCTGCAACGCATAGTTGATCGACGCGTTGTGCCAGTCGGCGTTCATCGTGGAGCACGCGTCCTCCGGTACGACCATGTAGTAGCCCTTGTCGGCGCCCGTTCGCGCGGTGTGCTCGATGGACATGTTCGTCCAGGCGCCGGTGACGATGACGGTGTCGCGGCCGAGCCCTTCGAGCAGGTTCTCGAGCCGCGTGCCCTGCCAGGCGCTCATCCGCATCTTCTCGACGACGAAGTCGCTCTCCTGCGGCTCGAGGCCGTCGGCCGGGGCGGCGCCCCAGGTGCCGCGGACGAGCGCGCCGCCCGCGACGCCCTCGAAGAGCGGCGCGTTGAGCTTGAGACCGGGCGCTCCTTCCTCGACGATGTACCAGACGTGGATCACGGGGACGCCCTTCTCGCGGCAGAACGCGGCGAGCTCCTTTACGTTCTCGACGACGTTCTGCTGCTTCGCGTGCTCGGGCGCGCCCGACTCGGCGAAGGCCCCGCCCTCGATGATCACGTCGTTCTGGAGGTCCTGGACGATCAGCGCGCAGCGTGCGGCGTCGAGTGTGTAGTCGGCCATTCGTTCTCTCCTCTCAGCGCATGTACGGCTCGCGGCGAGGGCCGACGAGAGTCTCGATCGCGTAGAGCGACGTCGACGACGGAACGTAGAGCGTGTGCCAGTCCTCCCCGCCCCAGGTCAGGTTGCCGGTGTTCTCGGGCACCTCGACCACGCCGAGCAACTCGCCCTCGGCGTCGATCACCCAGATGCCACCCGGGCCGGTCACCCAGATCGATCCCCGCTCGTCGCACTTCATCCCGTCGGGGATCCCTTCCTCGATCACGCCCGAGCCGACGCCCGTGAAGAACCGCCGACGGTTCTCGAGCGACCCGTCGTCGCCGACGTCGTAGACGTCGATGTAGGCGCCCGGCGTGTCGTTCACGTAGCAGAGCGACTCGTCGGGCGAGAAGCAGACGCCGTTCGGCTGCTCGTACGCATCGCGGTCGACCACGAGCTCCGGGTCGCCGCCGCCAGACGCCAGACGGTAGACGCCCTGGAAGCCGAGCTCCCGGTCGCGCTCCTCGCCGAAGACCGGCATGCGCCCGTACCACGGGTCGGAGAAGTAGATCGCGCCGCTCGAGTGGACGACGACGTCGTTCGGGCTGTTCAGCTCCTTGCCCTCGAAATGGGTGGCGAGGGTCTCGCGCGTCCCGTCCGGCCGCTCGCGGACGAGGGAGCTCGTCACGTGCTCGCAGACGAGCAGGTTCAGATCCGCGTCGAAGGTCATGCCGTTGCACTTGTTGGAGGGCCGCATGACCTCCTCGACGCCCGACCCAGGCGTGTACTTGCGGCGGACGTTGCCCGGCATGTCGGAAAAGAGGAGGTAGCGCTCCGTCGGATGCCAGATCGGCCCTTCGGTGAACGTGAACCCGGTCGCGACCCGCTCGACCTCGGAGCCCCGCTCGACGAGCTCGTAGATCGCGTCCGACCTCGCGTCGATCCCCACGGCCGCACCCCTTTCGACGATGACGCGGCGACAATACACCGGCCCACGTGTCCGTCTTCAGTCGGACACGCGCTCTTCGCGAACCCCGCCCGGCACCACTACGGTTCGCGCGTGCCCGGCGCCGACACCGTTGTCTTCATCCCCGCCTGGAACGAAGAGGCGAGCCTCCCGGAGGTGCTCGCAGAGCTCGCAGCGGAGCTGCCCGACGCCGACGTGCTCGTGATCGACGACGGGTCGACCGACGGTACCGCGGGGGTCGCGGCGGCGGGTGGCGCGATCGTCGTCTCGTTCGGAGAGAACCGCGGTCTCCGAGCCGGCATCGCGGCCGGTTATCGGGAGGCGAGCGAGCGCGGGTATGCGTTCTGCGGTCGCGTCGACGCCGACGGGCAGCACCCTGCTCTCGAGCTCCGGCACCTGCTCGAGCTCGTCCGCGGCGGTTCGTGCGATGTCGCGATCGGCTCGCGTTTCGCGCCGGGGGAAGGCTACTCGGCCGATCGGTACGAACCGTCGCCGACCCGACGCTTCGGGATCGGGCTGCTTCGGAGGGCGATGCACCTTCGCCTCGGCAGTCCGTTCCACGATCCGACGAGTGGGATGGCGGCGGCGAATCGCATCGCGCTCGCCGTCATGGCCGAGCCGTACGTCAGCGGTGCGCCCGAGGTCGAGGCCCTGCTGCGCCTGCGACGGTCGGGGCTCCGCGTCACGGAGGTGCCGGTGCACATGCGCGAGCGCGCCCACGGGCACTCGAAGCTGCAGGGACGGAAGGCGGCGAAGCTCGTCGTGACCGTGATCGGGGCGCTCCTCTTCGTCGGCTGGCTCCGGCGGCGGCAGTCGTGACGAACGGCCTCCGGTCGCGGGCAAGACGTGCCAGGCACGTAGCCACGTCCACGGGGGACACGGCTCGCCGGGACTGGATGCAGACGCGTCAAGTTGTCCGCAAGGGACAGGAAACCGTGCCAGGCACAAAGCCACGTCCGATTGGGCCACGGGCGTGAGGGCACGGGTCATCGTCGTCCTCGGCTTCTCGGATGGCGGTCGCGGCGAGCTCCACCCCGTCTGCGCCGCGCGGCTCGAGAAGGCGGCCGAGATCTCGACGGACGACGACGTCGTCGTCCTCTCCGGTTTCGCGCGAGTGGGAGACACGCAGACGGAGGCGGAGCTGATGCGCGCCGCCTGGAAGGGCGTCGCGCGCGACGTCGTCGTCGACCCGGACGCCCGGACGACGGTCGAGAACATGGCGAACGCCGTCAACGACGTGCTCCGCGTCGGCGCGCGCGAGGTCGTGGTGGTCACTTCCGGGTGGCACGCCCCGCGGGCGACTGCCGCCCTCCGCTGGCTGCTGCGCTACACGGGCGTGAAGGTGCGCTCCGCAAGCCCGCCCGGCCGCTCCCTGCGCGGCTCTGCGCGCGAGCTTGCGGTCTGGCCGCTCTTGCCCTTCCAGCTCTGGCTGGCGGGACGCAAGACCTGGCAGGTCTGATCGGCCTCATTAACGCGCGGCGGGGACGGCGCGGATCGCGATGAAGCCGCGCGGCTCGCGGGCAAGCATCTCGTAATGCTCCGGGTCGACGGCTTCCGTTGCGGCGTGCGGCCGCGGCTCCAGAAGGCGCTCGATGACGAATCCGGCTTGGTACAGCTCCTCGCACGTCCGCTCGAGCGGCGCCAGCCAGTAGCGCAGGCGCCAGCCCTTGCTCCATACCTCTTCGACAACACGGGTCTCGAAGTAGTCGCCGGGATGACGGAGCCAGTCCCCCGTCGGGTGCTGCCGCGAGAGAACCAGTGCGCCGTCGGGTCGCAGCACACGTCGCAACTCGGCAAGCGCGGCAACGCGATCGTCCACGTACTCGATCGCCAAGGCGAGCAGGACGCGGTCGACCGAGGCAGACGGTGCCCAGTCGAGCGGCCTCGCCAGGTCGTGCACGCGGAAGTCGCCCTGGGTGACACGCTCGCGGCAGAGTTCGATCATCCTCGGGCTCTGATCGAACCCGAGCACGCGTGCCCCTCGCTCGGCGAGAGCCTCGGCGTAGAGGCCGGGCCCGCACGCCGCGTCGAGCACGGTCAGGCCGCCGACGTCGCCCAGCAACTCGAGGCACGCGGGGCGGTCGTGGTGGGCGTTGTAGAAACCGTCGCGGGCATGCTCGAGGAACTCGTCGGCGAAGACGTCGTACTGGGCTTCCGGGCCGACCTTGTCGGTCATTCAGGAGACTTCGACGTGGATCCGCTGCTTCGCGTCGCGGAGCGGGCCACCCGAGCGATGGGCCCGGACGGCGAGGATCTCGGCGAGGATCGAGAGTGCCGTCTCCTCCTGCGTGTCGGCGCCGATGTCGAGCCCGCACGGACCGACGATCCGCGCGAGCTGAGCCTCGCTCACACCCGCCTCGAGCAGGCGCCCGCGCCGGCGTTCCTGGTTGCGTCGCGAGCCGAGCGCGCCGATGTAGAACGCCTCCGTCGCGAGCGCCGCGATGAGCGCCGGCTCGTCGAACTTGTCGTCGTGGGTGAGCACGACGAACGCCGTCTGGTGGTCGGGGGCGACCTCGTCGATCGCCTCCTCCGGCCACTCGGCGATCAGCCGGTCGGCCGAGGGCATGCGTTCCGGCGTCAGGAACGTCGCACGTGCGTCGGCGACGATCGCCGTCCAGCCCAGCAGCTTCGCAGAGCGGCAGAGCGCCTCTGCCGTGTCGACCGCGCCGTAGACGAGGAGGCGTGGCGGCGGGCCGTACCACTCGGCGAAGACACGCGCGCCGTCGAGCTCGAGGAGGCGGTTGCGACCACCCCGGACGAGCTCGTCGAACTGCGCCAGAGCGGCCTCGGGCACGCCTTCTCCGACCGTCTCGCCGTCCTCGACGACGAGTACCTTGCCGCCGGTCCCGACACCCTCGACGACGGTGAAGAGGACGGCGCGCTCGCCGTCCGCTCCGAGCGCTGCGAGTCGCGAGACGAGTGTCACTCGACCGTCTCGACGAACACGTCGATCTCGCCACCGCACGGCAGCCCGACCTCCCAGGCCATGTCGTCCGTGATCCCGTAGTGCAGGAGCCTCGGCTCACCGGTCTCCATCACCTGCATCGCATTGTCGTAGACGTCGCTCTCGACGCAGCCCCCCGAGACGGAGCCGCACATCTTTCCGGACTCGGACACCGCGAGGCTCGTGCCGACGGGCCTCGGCGCCGAGCGCCTCGTCGCAACGACCGTGGCGACGACCACCTTCTCCCCGGCGTCACGCCACGCCTCGACCTCGGACAGGATCTCCTTCACGCCGCATGCCTCCTTTCGATGCCGGCGAGCACCGCCGCCAGCTCCTCGAGACTCCTCAGATTATGACCGGGCAGGAACCGGTCGACGAACGGGAGCGCCGCGCGCATCCCGCCGGCGAGCGGCTGGTACTGCGGGTTGCCCTTGAGTGGATTCACCCAGACGACCGCGTACGCCGCGCGCGCGAGCTTCGCCATCTCCCGACCGACGAGCTCGGGATCCTCGCGCTCCCACCCGTCCGAGACGATCAGCACGATCGCGCCTCGCGAGAGCGCGCGCCTGCCATACGTCTCGTTGAACTGGCGGAGGGACGCACCGATCCGGGTGCCACTGCCCCAGTCGACGACCGCCTCGGTGCACTGCTCGAGCGCCGCGTCGGGATCGCGGGTGGCGAGAACGGGGGTCAGGCGCGAGAGGCGGGTTCCGAAGGCGAACGCCTCCACCCCACGCCCCGTGCCGACGACCGCGTGGAGGAAGAGAAGGAGGGCGCGCGCGTAGCTGTCCATCGAGCCCGAGACGTCGCAGAGGACGACGAGCTTGCGCGGTACGTCCTTGCGGGCGCGGAGCGGCCGGTCGACGGGGTCGCCGCCTGTCCGGAGGGAGCGCCGGATCATCCGCCTGATGTCGAGACTCGCGCCGTGGACGTCCGCCGCCCGGCGCCGGGAGAGGCGTGTCGGCCGCGTTCGCGCGAGCCGCGCGATCAGCGTCCGTAGATGACGGAGCTCGTCGCCGGACAGCTCGGCGAAGTCCTTGTCGCGCAGCAGCTCGTGTCCGGAGGCGCCGAGCTCAAGGGGGTCGCCGTCCGGCTCGCTCTCGTCGTCGCCGCGGGTGCGGAGTCGGTCGGTCGGCGACTCGGCGACGCGGGTCACGACATCCGCCGCCGGCCGCGAGCGCACTGGGGGAAGCACGGGCGCCCGCAGGAACCAGGCGCTGAACGCCCGGTCGAAGAGGTCGAGCTCGTCCTGTCGCGAGACGAGCGTCTGCCGGAGCGAGAAGTAGACGTCCTCCTGCCGCGCGAGGTCGACGGCGTCGAGCGCACGCAGCGCGTCTGCGACACGACCGGGGCCGATCTCGAGACCGGCCTCGTGCAGGACGCGTCCGAACGTGACGACGTGCCCGACGATCGCGTCACCCGATGCCATTACAGATCCGATGCCATTACGAAGAGGCTGCAGCCGTCGTACGCGCTTCGTCCACGAGCCGCGAGAGCGTCTCGTCCTGGACGGCATCGATGTCCTCGCGGTACTTCAGCACGGAGCCGAGGGTCTGCTGCACCACCTCGGCGTCGAGCTCTCGCCGGCCGAGGGCGCTGAGCGCCATCGCCCAGTCGATCGTCTCTGCGACACCCGGAGGCTTCGAGAGGTCGAGCCCGCGCAGCTCGCGGACGAAGGCGGCCGCCTCGGCGGCGAGGCGTTCCGAGACACCGGGAACGCGGAGCCGGACGATCTCGATCTCGCGCTCGATCGACGGGTGACCTATCCAGTGGAAGAGCGCTCGGCGCTTGAGGGCGTCGTGCAGCTCGCGGGTGCGGTTCGAGGTCAGGACCACCGCCGGCCGCCGCTTCGCGGTGATCGTCCCGAGCTCGGGAATCGTGATCTGGAAGTCGGAGAGCACCTCGAGGAGGAACGCCTCGAATTCCTCGTCAGCCCGGTCGATCTCGTCGATCAGGAGGACGA
>JACDBY010000492.1 GCA_013694685.1 Actinomycetota bacterium | reverse complement strand
GCCCCGACCGGCACCGCCGCGGTCGCCGTCGGCACGGGGTTCCTCCCGCAACCGGGGTGGACCGTGCTCCAGACCGGGGAAGATGCGACAGCGGAGAGGCAGGCGCTCTCAGTGGCGACCAACGTTCGGCTGCACCCGGAGGACGCCACGCGAGGGATCCGCGGATCGTCCGGACTTCCGTATTCGACGTTGCTGGAATTGCCTGAGAGAGGTGTGGTCATCGTCGGACTGTTCACGCGGCGGGAGTCTGAACCTTGGAACGATGAGTTTTTCCCAGAGCGAGAGCTGCCCTTACGCGTTCGCGACGCGCTCAGCTCGATCTCGTACAGCTACCAGATGCGACCGGAGCGCCCGCTGGGCCAGTACGAGCTGCGAGCGACGGTCGGCGACCATCACGTTGTTCTCCACTTCTACTTCGGCTCGGCGCGCCCTTCACCGCAAATCCTTGCCGCCGCGCAACGGCAGCTCGACCGCCTTGTCGTCGCATCGGTATTCCCCGGCGAAGCAGACGCTGGCCCGCCGACCGTCGCAACCGAGCCGTGGGCGTCGAAGATCATTCATCGGCCGGCGCAACCCGCGAAGTCACGAGTGGTCGACCAGACAGTCGTCTGCGCGATCAGCCCGGGTAAGCCCCGCGAGATCAATGTCACCGCTCGATCGGGAACGCGTCTCTTCGGAGACAGGTCGAGGTGGAAGACCTTACCCGGCGTCAGTTTCGGCGATCCTTCGGCTACGTCGCCGACTTCGCCCGGTGTGTCTGCGGGTGTCTCGGCGGGGTGGCCGCCGGTGACGGAGATCGGTGTGCCGCTCAGAACCGAGGCCCTTCGCTACAGCGTGCGGTGCCGTCCGTCGAAGGCTCGCGTCTCCCTCACGACGAGCGGCCTGCCCGGCGCAGTGGCCGGTCAGAACGGCGACAACTACGACTGCGTCGTACCGGGCAGGATCCTCGTTCGCATCAGGAGCGTCTTCTACGCACCCACGTGGCTCCGACGATGGCGGCCGACGAGATACATCGATGTGCTCGTCGCACGCGGACGGTCGAAAGAAGGCGCTCTTGCCATCCGCACGGAGTCCGGTAAGCCGGTCGCCGTCGCCACTGTGCACGAGTCGGGACGCGCGCGGCTCTTTGTCGGGCCGAGCTGCGGGCCGAGCGCATGATCAGATTTCCGGCTCTGGGCGTCGGTATCGCACTCGTCACGGCTGCCGCGGCTCTCGCGGCCTCTCCGTCTTCGATTGGGCAGGCCGCCAAGTCGCGCATCGTCGATCGCACGGTGCTGTGCGTGCTCCAGGGCGAAAGCCCCCGGGAGCTCGACGTGGAAGCTCGATCCGGCACGCGCGACTTCTCGGACCGGTCGAAATGGAGGACGCTGCCCGCAGCCTCGTTCATCGAACCGGGGAGGGCACGGCCGGCGCGGGCGTCGATCTATGCGGGATGGCCCCCGGTTCAGCGCCAGGGAGATCCTGATTGGGGGCCGCGGTCGGCGGCGGAGTCGCTGCGATACAGCAGTCGATGCAGGCCTTCGCCTGCACACGTGCCGCTTTCCTCGGCAGGCCTGGCCGGCGGCAAGGCAAGCCCTTTCTGGGACGAGTACGACTGCCTCGCGCCGAGGCGGATCCTCGTCCGGATCAAAGGCATCTTCCACGAGCGGACCTCGCTGCGCCGCCAGAGGGGCAGCTTCTTCGACGATCTCGTTGCCCGAGGTGGTCTGAAGCAGGGCTTCCTGGCGGTCCGAACCTCCACGGGAAAGCCGATCGCCTTCATCACCGTCCACGAGGCCGGCAACGCGCAGATCTTCGTCGGCGATAGCTGCGGACCAAACGCATGAGGGCTCATCGACGACAGCTGACAATTGCTCTGGCGGCGGCACTCGTCTTCGCCATCGGACTTGCACCTCCGGGCTCGGGTGCCTCGAGCCCCTCGCTCGTCGTCGACCGCACGATCGTCTGCTCGATCGTGCAGGGCAACCCGCCGGAGATCACCGTCCGAGCTCAGAGCGGCACGAGAGTCTTCGGCGACCGCTCGACGTGGAAGTTCAGGGCGAACGCGTCGTTCTCCGACCCGTCGGCGACCAGGCCGGGAACGTACGCCTGGATCACGGCCGGGTGGCCGCCCGACGAGGAGTTCGGGCGGCCGGCAAGCGCCCAGTCGCTGGCGATGACGACCCGCTGTCGCCCATCGCGCTCACGCGTGCCGCTCTCGACCGCCGGCTTGGCCGGCGGCGTGGCCAGCCCGACCGTGGACGACTACGACTGCGTCGTCCCCCGGACGATCCTCGTGCGGATCAGGGGTGTCTTTCGGACGCCAACGTCGCTCCGTCGGGGGACGCGGGAACAGCTGGCCGCAGCGGGGCCGATACAGGAGGGCACCCTCGCCATTCGCACCCAAGCGGGCAAGCAGATCGCCTTGGCGACCGTGCGCGAGTCGGGGCACGCGCGTCTCTTCGTTGCAGACAGCTGCAGGCCGAGCTCTTGAGCAGCCGCCTGGAAAAGAAGAGAGGTGTGCTGCTGGCGGGAGCGCTGTGCGTCGGCCTCGCGGCGACCGGTTCCGGGACGACGGCGCCGTCCCGCACGGTCGACCGCACGTTCGCCTGCACGCCGCTGCTCGCCGGCGGCGGGCGTGAACTCGACCTCTGGGCGAGCCCGCCGCGGTCGGCTATCTGGACGATCCCCGCCTATCTCGTCGCCCGCACCGGCACCACGCTGCCGAGCGAGGATCTCGTCTACGTCCGCGCGCGCACGCAGGGAAAGATCGGCTGGACGTCGCCGTTCTCGGGGCCTGGCGGCGTGTACGCACATTCTCGGCGCTGCTCGCCCGCGCGCGCCTCCGTGGCGCTCTCCTCGAAGGGGCTTCCCGGGACGCCCACCGGCTGGTACAGCCCGGTCAGCTGCACGCTCCGGGGGCGGGTGCTCGTGCGCGTGCGCGCGTTACTGTCCGCCCCGGCCGGCTGGGGACGAGCCGGCCCGCTGTTCCAGGGCGCCCGGAAGGACGTCCTCGAGGCCTCGCTTGCGATCCGGAGCGAGCGCACCGGCGAGCCGCTCGCGTTCATGACGCTGAACCGCGCCGGCGAGACTCGACTCTGGAGCTCCTCGAGATGTCGATAGGCGCTGGCGAGCACGGCGACCGCTACCTCGCCAACGTCGAGACCGTCGTTCGCGGCAAGACGGACGAGATCAAGCTCGTGCTCTCGGCGCTCCTCTGCGGCGGTCACGTGCTCCTCGAGGACGT
>JACDBY010000491.1 GCA_013694685.1 Actinomycetota bacterium | reverse complement strand
AGGACTGGGAGTGCTACTGCGGCAAGTACAAGCGCGTCCGCTACAAGGGGATCATCTGCGAGCGCTGCGGCGTCGAGGTGACGCGGCAGAAGGTGCGCCGCGAGCGCATGGGGCACATCGACCTCGCCGCGCCCGTCTCGCACATCTGGTTCTTCAAGGGCGTCCCGAGCCGGATCGGCTACCTGCTCGATATCGCGCCACGCGAGCTCGAGAAGGTTCTCTACTTCGCCGCGTCGATCGTGACCGGTGTCGACCACGAGAAGCGCGCCGCCGATCTCGCAGACCTCGAGGACAAGGTGCGCGCCGAGTCGGAGCAGATCTACGTCGATCGCGACGAGCAGCTCGTGACGCTCGATGAGCGCTTCGCGCGCCGTCGTGCCTACCTCTCGGCCGGCAAGGACCGCGGCTTCGACGAGGACGACGAGTTCTGGGCGCGTGGTCTCAACAACTGGGCCGAGGATCAGGTGCTACCGGGTCTCGAAGAGGCGCGCTCGCTCGCGGGCGGCATCTTCCCCAACCTCGCGAAGAACGTCGGGAGCGAGGATCCAAAGAGGCTCCGCGAGCTCGTCCGACAGACGGCCACCCGCGACGACCGGCGTCTCGCCCCGCGCGAGATCGAGTCGGTCGCGAACGCAGCGCAGGAAATCCGGGCGGCGCTCGAGCCGCTGCGCGCCGACCTGGAGAAAGCGTCCGGGGCGAAGAAGGGCGCGATCACGAAACACCTCCACCGGCTGCTCGACCAGTTGCTCTCCGGCGCCGAGCTCTCCGGTGACGATGCCGAGCTCGTCGCGTCGGTCGACGCGAAGAACCTCGATCGCGCTCGCGAGGTCGGCAACGGCCTCCTTCGCGCCGTGCTCGAGCACGCCGACGCCGAGACGGGGCCTGAGCAGGTGCGCGAGCTCGCCTACGACCTCTGCCTCGTCGAGGGTGCCCGCAAGGAGGACCTCGAGGCCGTCCAGCATTGGGCGACGAAGGTCAAGGAGATGGTCGCGGACATCGAGAGCCGGCGCGAGGACACGCGCGAGGCGGCCGTCGAGGGCGTCCGCCGGCTCGAGGAGACGTGGAAGCTCTTCCGCGAGCTCGACGTCGAGCAGGTCGTGAACGACGAGCAGCTCTTCCGCGAGCTGAAGGACCGGTTCGGCTCCGCCTACGGCTTCGGGATCTACTTCCGCGGCGGGATGGGCGCCGAGGCGATCCGCGAGCTCCTGCGGGACCTCGATCTCAACGAGGAGTCGCTGACTCTCCGCGAGACGATCACGAGCTCGAAGGGGCAGAAGCAGCAGCGCGCGATCAAGCGGCTCAAAGTCGTCCAGGCCTTCATCACCTCGGAGAACAAGCCCGAGTGGATGGTGCTCGAGGCGGTCCCGGTGATTCCGCCGGAGCTCCGGCCGATGGTCCAGCTCGACGGTGGCCGCTTCGCGACCAGCGATCTCAACGATCTCTACCGCCGTGTGATCAACCGGAACAACCGGCTGAAGCGGCTGCTCGACCTCGGGGCGCCGGAGATCATCGTCAACAACGAGAAGCGGATGCTCCAGGAGGCCGTCGACGCCCTCTTCGACAACGGTCGGCGCGGTCGCGCGGTGACGGGCCCTGGCAACCGGCCGCTCAAGTCGCTCTCCGACATGCTCAAAGGCAAGCAGGGACGGTTCCGCCAGAACCTGCTCGGGAAGCGCGTCGACTACTCCGGCCGCTCGGTGATCGTCGCCGGCCCGAACCTGAAGCTCCACCAGTGCGGGCTCCCCAAGCTCATGGCGCTCGAGCTCTTCAAGCCGTTCATCATGAGCAGGCTCGTCGAGCGGAAGTCGGTGCAGAACATCAAGGCCGCGAAGAAGCACGTCGAGTCGATGGTTCCGGAGGTCTGGGACGTGCTCGAGGAGGTGATCGCCGAGCATCCGGTGCTCCTCAACCGGGCGCCGACGCTCCACCGCCTCGGGATCCAGGCGTTCGAGCCGGTGCTCGTGGAGGGCAAGGCGATCCAGGTGCACCCGCTCGTCTGCCACGCATTCAACGCCGACTTCGACGGCGACCAGATGGCGGTGCACCTCCCGCTCTCGGCCGAGGCGCAGGCGGAGGCACGGATCCTGATGCTCTCCTCCAACAACATCCTCTCGCCGGCGCACGGGCGGCCGCTCGCCACGCCGACGCAGGACATGGTGCTCGGCGCCTACTACCTGACCTACTGCGAGCACGACCTCGCGGCGACGACCACCGAGGCGCTCGCGAAGGAGTTGAAGGTCGATGGTCTCCCGCGCTACTCGTCCGAGGAGCAGGTGGAGTTCGCCCTCGACGCGAAGCAGGTCTCGCTCCAGCAGCCGGTCGAGTATCGGCGCGGCGACGAGATCCGGCTCACGACTCCGGGACGCGTCATCTTCGAGACCGAGCTCGAGCGCTCGCTCGAGCTTGCGGTCAAGGACGGCCTCCAGGAGCAGCTCGTCGTCGACCGCGCGCTGACGAAGCGCGAGCTCGACGGGTTGATCGACAAGCTGGTGGGCGACTACGGCGCGTACGCGGTCGCATCCGTGCTCGACACGATCAAGTCGCTCGCGTTCAAGTACGCGACCCGCGCCGGGATCACCGTCTCGAAGAACGACATCGTGATCCCGCCCGAGAAGGAGGCGATCCTCGCCGGCTACGAGGAGCAGGTCGCGAAGGTCGAGCGCGAGTACGAACGTGGCCTGATGACCGAGGAGGAGCGCAAGGAGCGCGTCGTCGCGGTCTGGACTGAGGCGACCGACAAGGTCGCGGAGGCAATGAAGGAGAACCTCCTCCCGACGAACTCCATCTTCATGATGGCCAACTCGGGTGCGCGTGGCTCGTTCAACCAGATCCGCCAGCTCGCCGGGATGCGCGGGCTCATGGCCAATCCGAAGGGCGAGATCATCGAGCGTCCGATCAAGGCCAACTTCATGGAAGGCCTCTCGGTGCTCGAGTACTTCATCTCGACCCACGGTGCCCGCAAGGGTCTCGCCGACACGGCCCTGCGGACGGCGGACTCGGGCTACCTGACGCGACGGCTCGTCGACGTCTCGCAGGACGTGATCATCCGCGAGGAGGACTGCAGCACCTCCGACCACGTCCTCCTGCCGGCGATCCTCGACGGACAGGAGAACCTGAGCGCGGCGGGGCGCGTTCTCGCCGAGGAGGTCCGCAAGCCGCTCAAGGACGGCAAGCCGGGCAAGACCGTGCTGGCCGAGAAGGGCGAGCTCCTCTCCAAGCCGCGGCTGCGCGAGGTCATCGAGCAGCTCGAGGAGGCAGCCGACGAGTTCTTGCTCCCCGTGCGCACCGTGCTCAAGTGCCGCAGCGAAGTCGGCGTCTGCCGGGCCTGCTACGGAACCTTCCTCGCAACCGGAGACATGTGCGAGATCGGGGATGCGGTCGGCATCGTCGCAGCGCAGTCGATCGGCGAGCCGGGCACGCAGCTCACGATGCGAACGTTCCACACGGGTGGCGTCGCCGGCGCGGACATCACGCACGGCCTCCCGCGCGTGGTCGAGATCTTCGAGGCGCGGAACCCGAAGGGGGCTGCGACCCTCGCGGAGCTCGGCGGCAAGGTCTCGGTCGAGGAGCAGGAGCGGACGGTGCTCGTCACCGTGACGCCCGGGTCGCTCGACGAGAACGGCGAGCCGCTGCCCGTCAAGGAGTACTCGTTCCCGAGCCGCACACGGCTTCTCGTCCGCACCGGCGACGCGATCGACCGGGGCGAGCCGTTCAACGAGGGCTCGATCAATCCCGCAGACATGCTGCACCTGCATACGCGGGGCGAGCGGGGCGCGACTCCGACGGAGCTCTACCTCGTCGGCGAGGTGCAGAAGGTCTACAAGTCGCAGGGCGTGGACATCCACGACAAGCACATCGAGCTCATCGTCCGCCAGATGATGAAGAAGGTGCGCGTCGAGACGCCCGGTGTGACCGAGCTTCTCCCCGGCCAGCTCGTCGACAAGGTCGTGCTCGAGCGGGCGAACGGAGCCGCACGCTCCGCCAAAGGCGAGGAGGCCGCCGTCGAGCCGCTGATCCTCGGGATCACGAAGGCGTCGCTTGCCACGGAGTCGTTCCTCTCCGCCGCGTCCTTCCAGGAGACGACGAAGGTGCTCACCGACGCGTCGATCGAGGGCAAGGTCGACCGCCTGCTGGGGCTAAAGGAGAACGTGATCATCGGGAAGCTCATCCCGGCGGCCACGGGTCTCAAGAAGTACCGCGGGATCGAGATCGAGCCGTCGGAGCCGCTGCCCGCCGCCGTCTTCGGCGTCGGCACCGAGGCCGATCTGCTCGCCGCTCTCGAAGAGATCGGGGACGGCGACGGGCTCGATCTCGCCTCGCTTGGGCTCGGCTACGACCTCCCGGATCTCCCGGAGCTGCCCGAGCTCCCCGAGACGCCGGACGCCTCACAGGACGAGAAGTAGACCACCGGGGCTGGCCCCGAACGGGCCAGCCTCCGTGCTACGAACGAAGGTCCGACCCGTGGATCTCCGTCCGGCGCACCGGGGTCAGTCCCCTCCGGGGACGACCTCCAACAACCGCACCGCCAGCCGCACGGAGCTCTCGCCGGTCTCGAGCTCGACCGCACTTCCACGCGCCCCACAGCTCGCCTCGACGCGGGCGAGCATTCCGAGCGCCTCGGCCCGCCCGGTCCCCGGGAGGGCAACAGCGACCGTCCGCGGCCCGACGCGGTACACCGGTGCCTTCGCTGCCTCACGGACGATGTCCGCGAGCGCGTCGGCCGTGACCTCCCCCTCATCGCGGACGACGGCGGCGGCGAGCCGCGTGCCGCGTGCCGTCGCTCGCTCGACCTCGGTGCCCAGTGCCTCGACGAAGGCGGCTCGTCCGGCCGGAAGCGTGGACTCGTCCATCACCGGCTCCTAGAGCAGACAAGCGTTGCCACACCGGGGTCGGTGCGGCAACCGAGCGCGAGGCACTCGCCGCCGGCGAGGCGGGACATCAGGCGTCGATGATCCGCTCGCCGTGCGCGACCCCGGCGGCCTGCAACGCGCCGCTCTCGCGGGGGGCTTGCTCGTCGGTCGCGGCCACCGAGACCGTTCCTCGACGCTCGCGCTTCGCATGCGCGAGCGCGGCCTCGGCCCGCGCCGAGAACGCGTCCGCATCGTCGCGGGTCAGGAGCTCGGCGACGCCACCCGACACCGAGACCACTCCGGCGTCTCCGATCGGGTGGCCCTCGAGCTCCGAGCGGAAGGCCTCGAAGAGCTCGCGCGCGTCGACACCCTCCGAGCCCGGGCGTACCACCGCGAACCTGCCGCCGCCGAGCCGGAAGGTGTAGTCGAGCCGATGGACGACCGCCCGGAGCCGCTTTGCGAGCTCCAAGAGGACACCGTCGGCCGCGAGGATCCCGATGCGGGCGTTGAGTGAGGTGAGGCGGTCGACGTCGACGACGAGCAGCGAGAGTGGCTGGCTCGCGAGCCGGGCCCTGACCATCTCGCGCTCGAGGACCGACGGGAAGGACTGGCGGTCGAGGAGGTTCGTCAGCAGGTCGAGCTCGGGCACGACGTCCGCCTCGCGCAGGTTGAGGGCTCTCGCGATCGGAGCCCGGGCCGCAGCGACGAGTGCGTCGAGCGTGTCGACGTCCTCCTCGCTGAAACGCCGGCCGGGATCCCGCGTCAGCACCCCGAGGAGGCTGCGGGAGTCGTCCTCCCCGAGGAGGGGCAGGACGAGACCGGCCCGGACAGGCGGCAGACCCTCGGGCGCGACGAGGTCGCCGGAGAACGCGACCTCGATCGCTCGGGCGCCGCGATAGTCCGGGAAGCCCATCCGTGCGATGTGGTTCGTCTCCGACTCGGAGAGACCCACGGTCGCGACGATCGGAGAGCCGTTCGGGCCGTTGACGAGCGCGATCGAGCCGTCGGCGCCGATGCGTTCACGCGCGATCTCGAGCGCCCGCACCATCGGCTCCGGATCGTCCGCGATATCGAGCGCGGCGAGCGGACGGGACGCCTGGAAAGCGCTCAGCGCGTCGTGAAGGGTCTGCGCGAACGTCGCGAGACGCTCGTCGTACCGCCGCAGCATCGTCACCGTGACCTCGGCCTGCCGGACGAGGAGCCGTCGGATCGCGAGGACGAAGAGGAGAAGCGATAGAGCCGCGAGCACGACCGCCGCGATCCCGAGCTCGATGGTCATGACACGTTCCCCGACCGCAGCCGGGATGCAGCGCCGCCGCGTCCCTCCATCGAGCTAACCCTACAAGGGGGCTCAGACGGCTTCTCCGCGCGCGCTCCGTCAGGTGCCGGGCATACCCTGGGGTCATGGCGCCGTCTCCCAGGGCCCAGCTCGCGACGCTCGGGACGCCTCCGGAGGGCCACGAGCCGCGCCCCACGACGCCCGTGCTC